>JANPDZ010000698.1:0-3249 GCA_031431735.1 Acidobacteriota bacterium
ACCGAAACGTGGAAACAAACTTTCACATTCGACCGCTACGGCAACCGCAATTTCGATGAAGCAAACACGACGACTCTGCCGAAGAACTGCGGGACATCGCCGAATTTTACAGTTTGCGCTGCCGATAGAAAAGTCTTGAATCCGTCAGTGAATACATCAAACAATCGGCTCAGCACAAGCGACGATTACACTTTCGACAGCTCAGGCAACACAACCAAAGACGCGCAGAGCCGAAAGTTCACCTACGATGCTGAAAACAAACAAATCAAAGTCGAAACAGTTAATTCCGGCGGAACGGTGACGGGAACGATTGGAGAATATTTTTACGATGGCGACGGTAAGCGAGTCAAAAAGGTATCTGCAACAGAAACAACTATCTTTGTTTATGACGCATCAGGTAAAATGGTCGCGGAATATTCAACCCAACTTGCGACCACGCCGCAAATCAGCTATTTGACAAGCGATCATCTTGGAAGCCCGCGAATCAACACGGATGCCAACGGAGCAGTGACGGCAAGGCACGATTATCAGCCGTTTGGCGAGGAGATTGCAACCAGTCAGAGAATCACGGGATTAGGTTACAATTTAGATGAGATTAGGAAGAAATTCACCTCGTATGAAAGAGATAGCGAAACTAATTTGGATTATGCGGTAAATCGTTATCACTCAGCAAATCTTGGGAGATTTACTCAGGCTGATCCCTACAATATCGTTTTTGAGAAAGAGAAGGGCAAGGATAAGGATGAAAAGATTAAGATATTACTTAACTACATTTCGAAGCCGCAAATATGGAATAAATATGTTTATTGTGTAAACAACCCAATCAATTTATCTGATCCAGATGGGAGAAGACCGCTGAATGATGCAGATATTAAACGGTTGAATATTCTCAAAGCTGAATATCAAAAGGCAATGGATGGTAATGAAGCTGAAAAAGCCAATGCTATAGCCGTGGCACATAATAATATGATGAAAGAAATCGGGGCAGTTCCAGATGGTGCTCAGGACCCTGTTAGATTACGAGCATTTTACAAAGCTATTGATTACATTGGGGATGCCCGATTCGCCTATGAGGGACAGGCAATGCAGATTGACAGCAATGGGGTACTTGTTAAAACGCCCGCACAAGCCAATAAGTGTAATTTTTTTGTTGCTGCAGTTTATGTACTCGGTGGCGGGATAGGATTTAAAACCAGTGATAACCCAAATGGTTTTGATTACAGTCGACAATACTCGAATGTAACAGGTGGGATGCCACCTGATTTGCCATCAGCAAACACTATTGGCAATGGAGGGTTAACAAACTTTGGCACTCCACCTGGCGGACCACTAATAGGTGATATCGTTGTAAACCCAAACCCATCAGGTTCGGGGCATGCCGGAATCTCACTTTCGGGAGGATGGGTGATTTCGGCAAGTGGTAGCGGTGTAAGAATCGGCAAAATGGAAAATGCTTCAGGATTGCAATACCAGAGCTACAAATACTAAGGAAACCTATATGAAAAAGATCTTTCTTGTAATTCTTGTTTTTATTACACTCGGAATAATTACTGGTGCGGCAGTAATTATTCCTCGATGGTGTTCATTTATATCAGGAGTATCTGTACTCAAGAATAATACTTTGGTTGCTAATCCGAAGGTCTGTCGCTGCCGCCAAGACATCATTATTATCGCCGGAGACAACATAGGTTTGTTTATTGTTGACTTAAACAAGCAAACCGTAGGATATGGAAATGAAAACCAGTTTAACAAAACTCCGATTGGGTGGTTGAGCCTTTCCTCGCCAATCAATTATGTTGAAATCGGGAGTGAGAAAACCAATGTCGCCCCTCACCTTAAAATTGACAATAAACAAATTAGTTTCGAGGCAGATGTTGGTTACTCAGTTTTTCTTTCATTTCAGGAGAGTTTTAGGTAGGTTCGTGGACGATGAACAAGTAAAATCCTGCTTGGATACTTGAGGATTTTCAGTTTTGCAGAAAACAGTCGCGTTTCTATTTACTTTAATTGGAGGCAAGGCATTGGTTGGATACAGATGAAAATAATTAGAAATGCGAATCATTAGTTGAAAAATGAGATAACAAACCAACAAAAGAGTTATAGAATTCAGTTTATGGAACTTCAACTCATTCAACTTTATTTGTGGGTTTGCGCAGTTTATGATAAACATCCGATGTTGAAATATCAACGCTTGAGCAACAATTGGCAACCGAATTTTACCGACCAAGAGTTGATTACAGTTTATTTGTTCGGTCAACCTCGCCAGCGGCAACGGCGGAAGAATCAATGGGCTGGACGCGCTCGAAATCAATCAACACGGGCAAACATTCCGAGGTTGAAACCTTTACGGGCGCGACGCTTCCCGCACCTTGGGGAAGCAACACGACATCAACGGGCAAAGTTCAGACTGACAGTGACGCTGAAAGAACACTTGTTACCGACCAAACAGGCAAGCAAAGAATAAGCAAATCGAACGCGCTCGGACAATTGACCGATATTTGGGAAATAATGGCGGCATCGGATTCATCAACGGTTTCGGTGACATTTCCAAGTCAATCAATCGCTGACGGCTATCAGACGAGTTACAGCTATGACACCTTGAATAATTTGACTACGGTTAATCAAGGTAGTCAGACCAGAACATTTTCGTACAGTTCGCTTTCCAGATTGTTGACTGCCGCCAATCCCGAATCGGGAACGATCAGCTACGGCTATGACAATAATGGAAATTTAACCAACAAAACAGATGCCCGCAGTGTGCTGACGACTTACACTTACGACGCATTAAGCCGCGTCACGTTTAGAGATTATTCGGATTCGACCAATGACGTAACCTATACTTACGACAATCTGACGAACGCCAAAGGCAAATTGATAAAGGTTGACAACGGCTTTTCAAAAACGGAATACACGCAATTCGATCTGCTCGGCAGAGTTACCAAGAGCAAACAGACAACCGACGGAACGAGTTACGGCAGTGAGATGGAATATACCTACAATCTATCGGGCGCATTGATCGAAGAAACCTATCCATCACTGAGAGTCGTCAAAAACACATTCGACAATGACGGCGAATTAGCGCAAGTTCAAAGCAAAAAGGCAAACGATACTTTTCGCAACTATGCCAACTCGTTTAATTATACAGCAGCGGGCGCGGTTTCCTCAATGCGACTTGGCAACGGACTTTGGGAAAATACGAGTTTTAATTCACGTCTGCAACCAACACAAATCGGCTTAGGCTCAGGCGCG
>JANPDZ010000699.1:0-16678 GCA_031431735.1 Acidobacteriota bacterium
GCGAAAGCCGTGTTTACGCCGCAAAGCAAAAAAATCACCGCCGTGATTAAAACGTGAATACTACTTTTGATCATTTGTTTATCTCCAATTTGTTCAACAGATTTTCCGGAATTTTACAGGCTATTTAGTTTCAAGTCAATCAAAATTCAAAAGTTACAGGTTATGTCTCAAAGTTAGGAATTCACATTTTGACAAATGCGGGCGTAAAACAACCCTTCCAGACCTGAAATTTAATGTTCATTGATTGTTAAACTTTTATCGTTCCTCAAATTAAAGGTTAAAAAAAACTGAAAAAACAAATTTCAGATCTGGAAGGGTTTGCCCTCTCGCCCGCTCTTTTTACATAGATATTAATCTCTAGCTTTTTACTGACTGTTTACAAGTTACAGATTATGTCTCAAAGTTAAGAATTTACATTTTGAGAAATGCGGGCGCAGAGCGCACCTTCCAGACCTGAAATTAGTTTTAGCAGGTCTTTTTAACCTTTAATTTGAGAAATGATGAAAGAAAATCAATCAATTGACAGCAAATTTGAGGTCAGGAAGGGTTGTTTTACGCCCGCATTTGTCAAAATCTGAATGCCTAACTTTTAACTGAGGCATTACTTCGGATTTAGTAAAATGATTGACAATTTGGGTAAATAGGAATACATTACTTAAAAATATTATACGAATAGCCTTGTTGCATAATTAATATGCGAATCAAGAGTAGAAATCAAGGTATTAAGGAACATGTAAAAAATAACTTATAAAGGTTTACAATCTGTGCTGAGTGCACTCTTCAGCGTGTTTCCGCGAGGCGCAAGCGCGGCGGAATGCAAAGTGCGTTCCGCGTTTGAACTCAAAACGTAGTGTTACAAGTTATTTTTTACACGTTCCTAAGAATCAATAGCTTAGAGACATCGTTACGGCGAAAGCGTAAAACCTGATTTCGTAAGTCCCTTTTTTCCAATAATAAGTAATTTTCTACCCTTGATTTGAATTATATTATTTTTTAACTTTTTTCAAAAAAACTTAGAAAAGTATGTAAGTTTTTGCATAAAAAAAACATATAGAAATGAAAGTCCAAATTAATGACAAATAAGGGATTAGTAACACCTCTCGAGGTGGAAAAAAAGTGCCCTGTTTCACGTTTTTATTAAAAATGGATGCTTCAATAAAACACTCTTAAATTTAACTTTATGGAAAAAGATACGTCCGCCGATTCCAAAAACGGAAATACTGCAACTACTACTTTTATTGATTTCAATACTGACCGATACGGTTCGCTCAAATTAATTGATTGGTTTGATCTTGACCGCATTCAAAAAGCAAAAGTTATGGTTATCGGGGCAGGGGCAATCGGCAATGAAGTTTTAAAAAATCTTGCCCTGCTTGGAATCGGAAACATTTATATTTTTGATCGGGATACGATTGAAATGTCCAATCTGACACGCTCAATACTTTTTCGTGCCGAGGATTGCAACCGATTGAAGGCGGAAGCGGCGGCAGACACGCTCAGGAAAATAAATCCCGATATAAATGTAGTTTGGCGCAATGGCGATATCCGCTTCGATTTGGGGTTAGGATTAATCCGAAGAATGGATGTTGTGATCGGTTGTTTGGATAATCGCGGTGCGCGTCTGAAAATGAACACGGATTGTTTTCGCATCGGCAAACCATGGGTTGATGCCGGAATCGGACAGTTAAACGGACAAATCCGCGTTTTTTCGCCGGAAATCGGAGCTTGCTACGAATGCTCTTTTACGGAAGATGATTACATTCAGGTTGGGATGCCTTGCAATCGTCTGGCGAGCATCTACGCGGCGGAAGGTAAAATTCCGACAACTCCGACAATTGCTTCGATCGTCGCCGGAGTACAGGTGCAGGAAACTCTCAAACTGCTTGATTATCAAAATTGGGAAGGACGAAATTTGGTCAGCCACGAAATGATTTTTAATGGGACGGTCGGTGAATGTATGCGAGTCGAACTCGTCAGACGCAATGATTGTCTGGCGCACGAAACTATATCAGCCGATGAAATAGTTGAACTTCCGAAGGCATCGGTTGAAAAAACAACATTTGATGCGCTTCTAAAAATGGTCGAAAAGAAATTAGGCAAAGGTGCGTCGCTGGAACTTAATTTTGACATTGCTTTGACTGCCGATTGCGCCTATTGTAAAGAAAAAACACCTGTTCTCAAACCAGTCGGACTTTATTTTCAGGAGCATCTGGTTTGCGAAAAATGCGGAAATGAGCGGACTTTAAATGTTTTTCACGTTATAAACCGAAAACAGACCGAAGTTTTTGAACAAATAAAACACTTAAAGTTAGCCGCTCTGAACATCCCGGATTTTGACATTCTGCAAGGTTGGGGCAACGATGGAAGGGGCTTGGCTTTTGAACTGACGGGCGATAGAAAATTGTGGTTTTGAATTTTTTTGATAGGTTTTTGAGAGTTTTGGGGCGTAAGTATAGATAGAGAATTCAATATTGAAAGAGAAATAACACTATGGATGATATGGTTACGGTTGATATAAAAACACCACAAAATGAAATTTTTGAAGGTTCGGTGTTGCCACTTGACTTCAATTTTCAAATGATTATTGACGAACTGATTGATAATTTTGAACTTCCGCGTTTGGACGAATCCGCTCGTCCGATTTCTTATCAGCTTTGTTCAGTTCAACAGAGACGTGTCTTTGCAAATCACGAGACCGTGCAGTCGGCGCAGGTTCGCAACGGCGATACGCTCGAACTTCAAGCCTTGGGAGCAATGAATAACGGAGCAATGCCACCAATGCCGCAGCCAATGCCGCAGCCAATGCCGCAAATGCCGCCGCCACCGCCAATTCCACAAGGCGATGCTAATAATTATGCGACAGGCGGAAATAGTAATTATGCGACAGGCGGAAATAGTAATTTACCGCCGACCGTTTTAATGCCCGATACATCGGAGATTAACGTGGTTTTGTCGGTCATAGATTTAAATCGGCACGAAACGGTTAGTTTGCCGATTACTCGTCCGGTTGGCGAACTGATTCGGCAAATTGTCGGAAACTATAATCTTGATTCGCGCGACAAACTAGGTCAGATAATTAAATACAAACTTCAAAGTAAGGCTTTAGGACGATTTTTGGATGAGCGAATGACTTTGTTAGAGGCACAAATTCCGCCTCTTGATCGGCTAACTCTGCACCGCGATGAGATTGCTGGTTAGCATTGTTCGTTAAAAATATTTTTCACGGAGGTCGGAAAAATGGTACTTCATGGCAGACGCGCAAGGTTGCTTTTGGAATATGAGAAATTAATCAATCTAGGAAAACGAAGTGATTTTATAAAAATTGAACCGGTCAATAAAATTGATGGCATGCCGCCCGAAGAATATATAGTTACTTTCACTTGTCGCGGTATTGCCGGGCTGAAACCTGATAACTCACCGGAACTTGCCGATTTTCACCAGGTTTCAATGAAACTTTCGAGCAATTTTCCAAATCAAGAGCCTTATTTGAAATGGCTGACTCCGATTTGGCATCCGAATATCGAACATAAGGAACCGCACCATGTTTGCACCAACAATGTCCAAAATTGGTATTCAACCAAATCTTTAAATGATTTGGTCGTGAGTCTTGGCGAGATGGTTCAATATCGCCGTTATCACGCCGAATGGGTCGCGCCTTTTCCGCTTGATAAGGAAGCGGCGGATTGGGTTATTAATTTTGCTGAACCAAACGGCTTGCTCGGACAGGCTAAACCGATTGACGACAGACAACTTGTGCGCCCGCTCAGAACCGTTCCGCGTCCTTTGAAAAACCCTGTTAATGAAATGCCGAGACCTTCGGGTAAATTAAAATTGGGTGTCAAAAAAACAGCTAATTCAGATAACGGCTCAAATCTTGTGATTTCCATTGAACGGCAAACAACGCAAGAAACCGAACGGCAAATAACGCAGGAAACTGAACGGCAAACAACGCAAGAAACCGCAAATTCGGTCGAAATTCTCTCAACTGCCGCAGTTGCCAGCGGTGAGGGGCATTCCCAAAGCAATCCGACGACCGAGCCTGTCCGGCGGCGCGGAATTACACTTGGACTTCGGACTAAAGAAGTGTTATGTATTTGCTGCTATGAAAATTTTACGATGCCGAACGTGGCAACGGAAAATGACTCACTGTTTGTTTGTGATAAATGTCGGGATTATGTGAGATTTTCGGAATAATATTTTGGAATTCTGCAGATGAAACAATCGGGCGGCGCATTTGAACTGAAAAATCTTTTCCGCAATGTGTATTTTTGGTTGGCGGTCGGCGGAGCGATTTTTTTGTTTTATGTGGCCTTTATCGCTTTTACCTTTTTGCCGCGTTCGTCGTCGGAAGTCGTTGTAAAAGAACCGGATAAAGAAAAGGTTTCAGTTGTCGGGAAAACCGAGGTGACGGAAAAGTCAAGAAAGAGTGTTTCGACAAAAAGTGACAGCGATTTGCAGAAAGCGCAGGTTAAATTGATAACAAATGGCGGTTGGGTTGATTCGGATGACCGCAAAATGACGATCGTTATTCAGGTTTTTAACCTGAATTCGTCGGGGGTTGATGAAATTATCCGTTCGGGCGGAATCGAACTGGAAATTGACGGCGAACCGGCGGAAATAATTAATTCCGAACCGTATCGGAAAAATGGATTTTTAACCAGAACAAAAGCGGTTTTATCGGTCGAAAAGTTTGAGAAATTCAATCTTGGCGAAACCCAAAGCGTTGAAATAAATACGACGCTCCGCTATGGCGGCGAGACAATCACGAAAGTTATCAACAATCGTTTTAACAAAGGATCCAAAACGGAAGTCGAAGGCATCAAAATCCATTGGAAATAAATTGGATGTAAGAAAAAAATAAAGAGAGAGGAAAATATGTCAGAAGCAGAACCAATTCGTCGGAAAGGAATTACCCTTGGCGTTCAGCGCCGGATGTCGCCGGAAGATTTAGCTACGGAAGATGGACGTGTCATTGAAGATAACTTTCCGAAACATCGCACTCTTCATCTAAAACCGAATGACGGCGCGATTCAGCGAGGAACCCGGATTGACATCGTGGTGACGGAAGAGGTTTTGCTGGCGACGGCGCATCACGTTGCCCGTGATACTTCAAAAGAATCCGGCGGATTTTTGCTTGGCAATCGCTATGTCTGTCCGAATACAAACCGGCAATATATTGTGATTGACCAATTTATGAAAGCCGATTATACGGAAGGCACACAGGTTTCACTGACATTTACGACCAGTTCGTGGGCACAGTTAAAAGACCGGATGGGCGGAAAATATCTCGGTAAAACTTTGGTTGGTTGGTATCACTCGCATCCTGCAATGGGCATTTTTCTCTCTAATTATGATTTGGATATTCACAAAAACCGCTTTGCCAACGAATGGGATGTGGCTTTGGTGCTTGATCCCGTGAAGCACGAAGGCGGCTTTTTCGCCTGGATTGACGGCAATGTCAATCCGCGTGAAAAGTTGGATTTTTACGAATTATTGGACGGCGATTCGCGTGAAACGGTCGTTGCGTGGACGAATTATACCGCCGAAGACCCGAAAACGGGCATTCCTGCACCGCTCAAAGCTGTCAACACGCAAAACTCCGATGGTAATCCGGCAGCCGCAGTTTCAAATACACCAAAAAAGCCAACGGTCGCATCGGGCGGTTTGTTAAGCAATCCGATCGTAATTCTTAGCGGCGCGGCCGTTCTCGGACTGCTTCTGCTCGTCTCGTTGTTTGCAGGTTACTGGCTTTGGAAAAGATCGAATCCGGCTGAAAGTAATTCAAATACGATTAGTTCGGAGAAGAATAAAGTTTTAGTTCCCAAACGGATAAAAATCGAAAACCTCAAAGGCTATGTTTCAAGTACCAGCAAAGAAATGACCGTTAAAATGCAAATTAAAGGTATTGGGGGAAGCGATGTAATTGATGAAGTCCGCAATGAAAATAATCTTGTTATCGAAATTAACGGCTTACCGACCAAATTAACATCTGAAGTCAATAATGGAGTTTTAGAAGTTGGCACAGTGGCAATTATGCCAGCCGAGACAGTCGAAAGTTTCAGCAAGGGAAATGAACAAGAATTTTCGATGCGGGTTGAAATGGCTTATAAAGATGAGGTTGTCGCAAAGAGTGTAAATACAAAATTTCAAAAAGGAAAAGGCAAAAACGATGGAACTTCTCTCGGAGATTTAGTGGCTTTTGGCGATGTTGTGGAAGAAAATATTACGCCTACAAGGACACCCAGACCCTCAGATAACTCTTCCTCTGAATCGGTGAAGCCCACTGAAGATAAGCCGCAACCAGTTACAAAAAAAACAACTCAGAAAGTACAAAAACAAAATTCTTCGACGGATTCGCGTCCGGGAACAAGCGGCTCTACTTCGTTAGATACTGAGCAACCACCTGAAAAGAAAGTTTCTCCGACTCCGGATAAAACAAAAAAGAAAGTTTCTCCGACTCCGAAGAAAGATAAACAGGGAATTATTGGAGGCTTACCTTTTTAAATTAGGACTTTCGCTTGAAAGCAGAAATATGCAGAAACACGCACGAAGTAAGTGTGTTTTCGCCCTTACTTCGTGCGGGCTTCCGCATTCTAAGCGAAAGTCCTATAAATAAAGAAATAACTGGAAAATGAGTGGTTGTAGTGAATTAAAAAAATCATTAATGAGAAAAATATAGGCAAGACGGCAATGCAAATAAATAAACAAAACACTTCCCAAAATCGTGAGAAATTGCGGATCATCGCAACTTTGTTGTTGGTTTTTCAGTTTGCCCTGGGAACGATTGTCGCACAACCGCCGTCATCGTCGAAGAGTCCGGCGAAGGCTGAGGCGAATGATGAACCGAAATTGACGGCGGGAAATGTTGATACTTCAAAACATCCGTCAACGACTGTCAATTTCACGATTGAAAAAGAAGGATCGGTTTTTCGGCAGCTTGAAACATCGGATGTCGAAGTTACGCTTGACGGTCAGAAAGTCGAACTCAAACCCGATGCTCTTAAAAAAGCCAAAGACAGCGAATCTGTCAAGGTTTTGTTTGTGATTGATAAAAGCGGAAGTATGAAAATCGGCGCCGATAAACTGACTGCGGCGCAAGATGCTTTGCGTAGTTTTGTCAATAATCTGAGCCCGAACGACGAAGTTGCCATTTCCACTTTTGGCGTAGAATATACGCAAGTTCTTCTGCTCACAAAAGTTGAAGACAAAACGCGTATTAACGAATCGATTGACGGGCTTGTCGCGCCGGACAACTTTACAAATTTCTACGATAGCGTTCAGAAATCAATTGACCAAGCCGATAAAGCAGGCATTAAAAATATTATTTTTCTTTCGGATGGCAAAGAAGATAACCAATTTTTCAAAAGCCTGAAAACCGAGTCGGAGAGGACGGATGAAAAACGCCGCCGCGAAAAGACTTTGTCAAACAATCTAAATCAAAAAGGCATCCGTTTTTTTGCCGTTGCCATTGGTGACCCGAGTGCCGATCCGAATCCAAATTCAAGCATTCAAACATTTGTTGATTACGATTCGATGAAAAATATCGCCACGCCGACACAAGGCACCGCCGATTTAATTGATTTGCCGGAAATTGAAAGTGAAGCCAAAGGCGATAAGGAAAAAACGAAAAATCTGATTGCCGAAAAGCTCAAAGGACAACTTGCCGACATCAAAAAGGCTTTAAAATTTTCTTATGCGTTAGTTTTTGATTTGCCGAAAAACAGTAAAAGCAACGGTGAGATGTTGCTTAAATTTAATATTACGGACGGCAAAAAGCTGTGGAAACAGGAAACAACCTATCCATACGCGGTCAAGGACGGCAGACCGATTTTTGAAAAAGCCAGAGTTTCGCCGTTTCTTCCGTCATCTGCCGAAAGAAATTTGAGCTATGGAAATATTTCGCTGATTTATCTTCTGATGCTTGTACCGCTCGGCATTCTTTCGCTGATTCCGGGTATTTTCAATAAATTTGCGGCAGCTGCCGAAGTGCGCAAAGTTAATGAAGCAATTGTCCAAATATATCGCGGTTCGCCGCTGATCGGAACGCAGTGTCCGAACGAAAGCGGAAGTTGGGGCAAGCGTTTTGCTTTTGGCGAAGGCGATACGCTGATTGTTTGTCCGCAATGCCAAACGCCGCACCATTTGGCGTGTTGGGCGGAAAATAAATTTCAATGTATGAACCGTCGTTGCGAAAGCCGCTACCAAATTCCGGCGCAGGTTTTGACGAAACATAACGTGCAGGTTTAGGAAAACGAATGAAAGACAACGTCAGAATTTATTATTATTTTATTATCGGCGCCATCGGCGGTCTGAGCGGTTGGTATCTGAGCACGATTTTGGGAAACAATATCGGCGAAGATTTTGCGGCTGAAACTCTCGGCAAAGGCATTGCTTATTATGTTTTTTTCGGCGCGACGCTCGGCGCAATTATCGGGGTCGCGGTTTCCGCCTACGACGGTATCTCCAATCGCTCCTGGCAAAGATTCGTAAAATTCGGCGCAATCGGTTTTTTGCTTGGTGCAATCGCCGGCGCGGTTTCTTTGCCTTTGATAGATTGGCTTTATCAATCGCTGACCAGCGCGGCGACACAAGCCAAATCATCGAGCGGAAACAAATCGTTGCTGACTTTTCTGATCGGTAGTTTCTGTTGGGTTTTATTCGGCGGTTTTATCGGGTTGGGCGAAGGCATCGGTAAAGGAACGCAGGCTTGGAAAGGCGTGTTGGGCGGAATGCTCGGCGGACTTTTGGGCGGTGTGATATTTGAAATTAATCGCGCCATAAACCCTTTGACCAATCTGACGGAAGGCAAATTTAACTATCATTTCTTTTCGGCGGTCAGTTTTACGCTTCTCGGGGCGGCGGTCAGTGCCTCGGTCGCCTTTGTTACTTCCGCCTTAAAAAGCGCGTGGATGGAAGTTTTAGACGGAAAACTCGCCGGAAACAAATACGATATAACCAAATATGTTGACAAAAATCTGGGCACATTTAAAGCCGGAATCATCGGAAGCGACGACTGGACTGCAAACGTCTATTTGCCCGGCGATAATGAAATTCTCTCTCATCACGCTGAAATAAGTTACACCAACGGTTCGCCGACGATCACAATTACGCCCGAAGCCGCCAAGCATCAGACAACCTATCTGAACGGCAGGCGGTTGACGCATTCGAGTCCGCTCGTCAATGGCGACCGGCTTCAAATCGGCTCAACAAATCTTATTTATCGCAATACTAAGTAAAGCAGTTAGAAGGAGAAAATTAAATGAAAAGACAAAGAAGCATTTTAAGAAGAAGTAGAATTATTTTGATTTTTATTTCTATTATTCTCATAAATGTTGCCACAATTATCGGACAGATTGGAAACCCTAATAATCGTTCCCGAATAGAAAATAGTAATAAATTGGTTGTAATAAAACTCCCCACTCAAAGTGAAGCAGATTTACTCACTGTTTCAAAAATAGAAGACCAACTATTTATAGGAGACAGAAATGGAATGTTTAAATATATCGAAATTCCTGAAAAAGGCTACATTTTTCCAACTCCTGTAAATGTTCCACTGAATCAAAATAGGGTTCCGATCAGACAAATTCTTTTTCTTTCTTCCGAAACTGGCTATGTGTTAAAGGGGAATTCGATTTTTGCGCCGAAACGATTAGGAACGTGGATGAGCTATTACACACAAGAGATAGTCAAAAAACCTGTAGAACTAACAGCAGACTTTTGGAGTATGGATTTTTCCGGTTCAAAAAGTGCCTGTATAGTAGGCGTAAATCTCAGGAAAGAGAAAGGAAAGGATATTGTTGATGGTGGATTGTTGATCTGTAATCAGGATTTTGAAAAAAATCCCAAAGATTGGAAATCTCCTACGCTCCCCGCCGCTTTTCAAAACAATAAAATATCATCCCAATTAACAGGAATTACTTTTTTTGGTGAAAATGGTTGGCTTGTCGGAGCAAACGGAACTATTTGGTCCACCAAAAATGGCGGCGAAGAATGGGAAGCACAGGAATCTAATACCGAAAATCCGCTATTAAATGTGTATGCCATTGACAGCAATAGTGTGTGGGCGGTAGGTTTTGGGAGCACGATTTTACACTTGAGTAAAAATAATTCGGATGAAAACGACGAACAGAATCCAAACCGCGATAATAATAATGATAATAAGAAAAATGATCCCAATAAAAATAAAAATTCAAAAAAATCAAAAAGTGAACAAAAGAGTTTTCCCGAAAAAGTCATTGAAGGTGTTAAAGAAAAATTCCCATCGGTAATTGTAACTACTACGACAACATCAACTACTATTGAAAATAAGAAAGTGGTTGAAAAAAATAAATTGGTATGGCAAAACCTAGCGGATAACCCGTTAACGGGACAAAGTCTGCGATTGTGGAGTGTAAAATTTGCCGAAAATAAAAAAAACGGATGGATTGTCGGAGATGCAGGGACGATT
This sequence comes from Acidobacteriota bacterium, assembly GCA_031431735.1. GTDB lineage: Bacteria > Acidobacteriota > Blastocatellia > Pyrinomonadales > Pyrinomonadaceae > JAFDVJ01. The sequence continues at coordinate 10,448 of JANPDZ010000699.1, forward strand.
CTTTATACTGATACTGGCGGTGAAAAGTGGAAGAAAGTCAATTTAGTCAATGAGCAAAACAAACCCTTGTTTCCAACTCCGCCAAATTTTTACGCGATGTATATTGACGATAAATATTGCTGGGTTGTTGGTGGGCAAGGTGCCATCGTTCGTATGGAATATAAATGAAGGTAGTAAGACCAATGACTTATCGGTGTTTAGGAGTAAAGAATGCGCTGTTTGAGATGCAAATATGATGGGATAGAAGACGGGGAGGAGAGTTGTCCGCGTTGTAAGACTTTCCTGCCGCCGTTGATGCGCGATATGCTGCCGCGCGGAGCAGTCTTGGAAAACGGCAAATATCGCCTCAATTATCCATTGGGACGCGGCGGTTTCGGGATTACCTATCATTCTCATCATATTGCATTTGACCGTCCGGTGGCGATCAAGGAATTTTTCCCGCATCAATCGGTCGTGCGCGATGGGGCGGCACTGCTGATCTCGATTGATATGCCGCAGCAGAATGATTACTTCAAGGCGTTAGACCGGTTTATGAAAGAAGGTCGGACGCTTTATGATTTGACGCATCCGAATGTTGTCCGCGTTCACGATCTTTTTCGGTTCAATAATACGGCGTATATTGTGATGGAGCTGATTGAAGGCAGAACTCTGCGCGAGATTTTAGACGCGAGCCTTGACAAAAGACTTCCGCTGAAACAGGTTGAAGAAATCGTCGGGCAGATTGTTGCCGCGCTGGTCGAGGTTCACAAACGCAAAATTTGTCATCTCGACATCAGCCCCGACAATATTATGATAGACCCAAACGGCAGAGTTGTACTGATTGATTTCGGCGCGGCAAAACAGACTTTCAAGGTCATTCATTCGACCTTTGCCTTCAAACAACTTTATACCCCGCTTGAACTTATTACTGAAAGCAACTTCGGACCGGAAAGCGATTTGTTTGAACTTTCGATGATGATTTATGAAATGCTGACAGGAAAACTTCCGCCGCCTTCGCTCCAACGGGCGATGACAATTGACACTTGGATACCGACGGAGGTGCCTGAAAATTGGCGCAAACTGCTTTCAATCGGTTTGCAGTTGAAACGTGAAGACCGTCCGAAAGATCTCAAAAATTGGTGGCAAAGTTATGGTAAAGGCGGCATTATTTTAGGCAAACGTCGCGTCGGTAAGATAGTCATCGGAAACAACAAAGGAAGTCAATAGATATATGTTTCACGGATAATTAAAAAATGGAAAGTAGAGATGAAGGTTTCCCCATTGGCGCAATTTTGCAGGACCGATACCGTATCGAAAAGGAAATTGATGCGGGCGCGATGAGTCATGTCTATTTTGCAAAAGACCAATGGCAGAACGAAAATTATGCCATTATCAAAACTCCGATCGCCAAACTTTTAGAGGATGAATGGATTATCAAAAAATTCAAACAGGAAGCCGAATCGCTGGCACGTTTGAATCATCCGAACATTGTCAAACTGCTCGGTCACGGGGAATATGAAAATCATTATCCTTTTGTCATTCTGGAATACGTCGAAGGCAAACCGCTCAGTAATATTATGAGAGAATTGCCTTGTGATCTGCCACGCGCCGCCAAATTCTTTTTGCAAATTGCCCAAGCAGTTGACTATGCCCACAATCAGCAAATTTTTCACCGCGACCTCAAGCCGGATAATATTATGGTGCAACGCTCCGGCGAACCCGAAGAAAGCATCAAAATAATTGATTTTGGAATTGCCCGTATCGGCAATTCTTTTTTCGCCACCGGCATCAATACACGCTATCAGGTCGGGACACCATTTTATCTCTCGCCAAATCGTTTGCAGCATGAACCTGATGACCGCGCTGATGATATTTATGCACTCGGTCTGATTGCGTATGAAATGGTCGCCGGCATTAATCCGCTTTCCAAAGCTCGTAATTTTGACGAATTAAAGAATATACAGGAGCAGATGTTACCGCCGCGCCGCGTAAATCCGGATTTGCCGAAAGAAGCCAGCCAGGAAATAGTCAGGGCTTTATCGTTAAATCAGGTAAATCGGCATACTTCTGCACTTGAATTCGGTAATCGTTTTCACGCTCCTTTTTTCAAGGTTAAAGCAGAAGAACCGGTTAATAAGGTAGTAGAAAAACCGGGTGATGCTGTCACCGAGGTGCTGATTAATTTTAATGATCAAAATCCGGTTGATGAAATCGTTTCTTCGAAAGACGACTTTCATCAACAACGATTTAACGAGGCTGAATTGCTTTCCGCAATCTCAGATGGAGAACGATTTTTACTGCTCGGCGATTTTGAATCGGCAATTACTTTTTATGATGAAAAAATTGCTTTGAACGAAGTTTTGGATTTATTTTATTCACGCCGGGCAATGGCTTTACTCATGAAAAAAGATTACGAACAAGCCGCGCTTGATTGCCAGAAAGCGATTAAAATTAACTCAAAAAACGATTTTGCGTATCTCATTCGCGGAATTATTTACCGCTTAAAACTCTGGACGGTAGAAGCCGAAGCCGAATTGTTGAAAGCCATTCACAACAATCCAAACAATCTCGAAGCCGCTTTGATTTTGGGCGATATTCACGCTTCACGCGACGAAATAGAAAAGGCTCTCAGCTATTACGCGCATATTTGTCGCATCAATCAGCATTTTAGCTGGGTTTATACAAGCCGCGGGAATCTCTATTACGATCAACAAGATTATGAAGCCGCGATTAAAGATTTTACGATGGGAATAAAAACCAATCCCGAATTGGCTTGGAATTTTTATCGGAGAGCCAAAGCCTTGACAAAAAACGGAGTTCACGAGCAAGCCGTCAAAGATTTGACCGAAGCCATCGCGCTTAGTCCGAAAAATACAACTTTTTATAATGAACGCGCCAGATTGTATTTTAAGATCGGCAACCACACCGAAGCATTTGCCGATTTTAACCGCGTCAAAGAACTTTCTGCCAGAAGTTCATTCGTTGCCGACGACCAATATTCCGCGGGCATTGATAAAAAATCCGGGCTCGCGTCGTTGGTTGACTATTTGAAATTGATTCTGATGGGAGAATCAATGACCTAAAGCCTTTTGCCATTGATTAATTATCAATACTTCAGACAGTTTTTGATTTTTTTGCCAGCTCCTCATAACGTCGTTTCCAATGAGAAGATATGCAATCGAAAGTCCGACCTGATTTAATTTGTAATTATCCCAAAGCAAATGGCAAACTGAAATATATTGGACTGTCTGACTTAAAAGTCTTGACTCAAATCAGGAAACGGATTTAGACTATGCAATAAAAGTTGCTCAATAATATTAGATACTTTGATGAAGAAATTTTGATTATTCTATCTCGTTTCTGATGCAATTCGATTTAGTTTTTTGGCATTGAAGCAAATTCTGAATTTTAGAGTGAGCGAAAATCGGAGAAAAAATGCTTGGCGAAAATACCTTAGTTCAAAATCGCTATCTAGTTAGAAATCTAATTGGCAGAGGCGGAATGGGAGCAATTTATTTGGCAGAAGACAGACGATTTAATAATCGTATTTTAGCTCTCAAAGAACTGCTTTATCTCAATAATTCAAAGGTAGAAACTGCGTTTGGACGTGAAGCTAATCTGCTCGCTCAGCTGCATCATCCAAGATTACCCAAAGTCAGCGATTATTTTAATGAGAATGGATGTCAATATTTGGTAATGGAATATGTTTCCGGCGAAGATTTAGATACTCTTCTCAAAAGAAACGGAAAGTCGTTTCCTCTCAATCGGGTATTAAATTGGGCGGATAGTTTGCTTGATATTTTGGAGTATCTGCACATCCAAAATCCGCCGGTTATTCATCGTGATATAAAACCGCAAAATCTGAAGTTGAATAATGAAGATAAAATTATTTTGTTGGATTTCGGTTTGGCGAAAGATACTCAAACACCGCTTTCAGAATTGGCACGTTCCAAGAGTTTAGTTGGATTTACGCCTAATTTTGCTCCGCTTGAACAAATCCGGGGAGATCGCACGACAATCCAAACCGATTTATATTCATTTTCAGCCACGATTTATAATTTACTGACGAATACGGCTCCCGCTTCAAGCCTCAATCGGGTTCAAGCTAAAATTAACGAAACTCCCGATCCGCTGATTCCCGCGCATCAGCTAAATCCGGAAATACCTGTTAAATTGTCGCAGCTTTTAATGTATGGGCTGACATTGAAACAGGAAGGTCGTCCGCATTCAGCAAGTGAGATGCGTCGAATGATCAAGGAAATTCTCAATGAGCAAAAAGATCTTCGGGAAATGCCGACGCAACATTTTAATTATAATCAAACGCCGGTTATTGAAGAAACGGTCAAAAGCTTTTCGTTTCCGCCTCCGACACAAATCTTTCCGGCAAAATCTTTGTCGTATGTCGAACCGCCAACATTAGGTTTTTCGCCACCTAAAAAATCTGAGAATCGAAGTTCGATCATATTATTCGGAGTGCTCGTCGGGGTTCTCGGAGTCGGGATTATCGCAACCTTCTTTGTCGGACAATGGATTTCGACAAAAATGAATCCGACGACCAAAGTGCCGGAAACAAAGACCGAAATGCAGGAAGGAAATAAAACTCAAACGACTCAAACTGCAACAACGGGAAATAATAATAATACTGCGGGAAATACTACTACGGCTAATGTTACAAAACCGGAAAACAAAACGGTCGCTGAAACAAAAACCGTTCCGCAAAAGAAACCGTCAACGAAACCGGTTGCGCCGAAACCGGTTCAAAAGAAACCGTCAACGCAATCTCCCCCGGCAAAAGATGACGGGATTTTTCAATAGCTTATAATGGAGAACAAAAATGCTAAAAACATCATTAAAAAAACAGTCAATTTTGATAACGATAGCTTTCGTTTTATATTTCTCATTCAATATATTTGCCCAAAGTCCGACAGATCGTGCCAGAAACTTTGTCAATGAAGGCAATGCTCTTTTTGACAAGGCAGATTATCAAGGCGCGATGGAAAAATATCTGAAAGCTCTTGAAGCCGACAAAGAGTATTCATGGACTTACTGGTCGGTCGGTCGGACTTTTGCCAAACTTCACGAGCATAAAACAGCCGCCGAATCTTACACCAGGTTTTTAGAAAAAGAAAGTGATGTTGCAAAAATATATGTCGTATTCCAAATCGGCGACCAATATCGGTTGGCGAAGGAATTTGAACTTTCAAGTAAGATTTTTGATGTCGCTCTTAATTCAACGCCCAAACAAGCTTTAGATTATGCCGCGCTTGCCGACATCTACAGCTATCGCGGCAATTTAACTCTGGCAGTTGAAAATGAGATTAAGGCAATCAACTTCAGAAATGATGACGATGCTGATGATGCCTCAAGATATATCGGATTAAGCTGGTATTACAGTTTTCTGCAACAACATCAAAATGCCATCAATGCCGCCACCAAAGCCATACAATTGGATAGTCAGGAAGCAATGGCATACACCAACAGATGTAGAGCTTACAATGATTTGAAACAATATGATTACGCCATCACGGATTGTCAAAAAGCTCTCAGTCTGCGCCCCAATCATGGTGAAACCATTTATTATTTAGCGAATTCGTATCGGGCGAAAAAAAACATAAAAGAGGCAACCAGATTAAATAAATTGGCAATTCCAAATCTTGTCGATGAACTGAAAGAAGCCGCAAAATCCGAACAAATCACACTCCACGATTATTGTTATCTTTTAGGAAACGCACTCTTTGAAGATGGACAGTATTCTGAAGCTATTGCGGCATATGAAGCCGGGCTTGAGTTTCGCGGGAATTTCCCGGTTCTTAGATTCAATTTAGGAATGGCATATTTGAAAGTAAGAAATAAAAGTGCGGCGTTGGATCAATACAGCGAATTGTTAAAAATTAACACGACAATAGCGATGTCTTTGAAAAAGAGAATTGACTCAACAAAGTGATTTTCACAAAATTATTGTTACGGTGTTCTTATAAAAGATTTGAATAAATAGTCATTACTGAGTGGCATAAGAATTACTGACAAGGATGTACTTATAGTTGATTAAAACATAGACAAATGTGTCTTTGCCTTAATTTTATAAGGAAACCTTAATGGGTGAACTACAACACGATGGCGTATTCCTTCGGCAATTAAGCGTTAGGGAATGCTTTTAATTGAAAATTGAATCCAAGTTTCTAACGCGCGTTGTTTGATTACCTCACTTAAAAGACTTCTGCTCGCCATCATTTTATAGGTCGGATTGGTTAC
>JANPDZ010000700.1:0-3654 GCA_031431735.1 Acidobacteriota bacterium
GCATTGCCGCCGGTTGAAGATTTCAGATACCACCATTCACCGACTGCGGGGCGAAAAATGGAAATGTCCGTCTTCCTGTCGCCATCGAAGTCAAATGGAACTCGGGTTAAAACGGTTAAATATCTGGCAAGTGCAATGTCCCAACTTGTGCCATTAAAGTAGTTGCCAAGTGCGATAATCTTCCCGTCAGATTGAATCGCAATTGAACTTATTGATTCATCGCCATTGCCAATTGGAGTAGTAACAACACCGTTCGTGCCAAAAGTAGTATCTGGACTTCCATTAGTATTGTATCGTAAGATGCCGAAATCACCGATTGACGAACCTATTCCGCCGCCTGCAACGATTTTTCCATCACTTTGTAATTTTACTGACGCTGCAGAACCATTAAGCGGCGAAATAATTATACCGTCTCCGTCAAACGCATTATCTAAACTGCCGTTTGAGTTATACCGAACCAGAATAGGATTCGGACTACTTTGTCCAGCCACAACAATCTTTCCGTCTGACTGAATAACTACTGATTCTGCAACTTCAAATCCAACTGGCTTGATTGAGGTAATTACTTTACCGTCGCCGTCAAATGATGTATCCAGAGAACCATCAGTATTGTATCTGGCTAATGCAAAGTCTAGATTATTGTTGGCAGCCCCCGCGACTACTATCTTGTTGTCAGATTGAATTGCTATTGACCGTACATCATCACCAATGGCAGTTATTGGCGTTACAACTCTTCCATCCGTATCAAATGTTGTATCAGGAGTGCCGTTTGCATTGAACCGTTCAATAAGAAAATCATTCTGAGTATTAGTTGGATTTCCGACAAAGAAATAACCGCCAATAACAATTTTTCCGTCATTCTGAATAGCGACTGAGGTTGCAAATCCGCCACTACCTTGGGCAATTCCGCCACCACCGAAAGAGCCATCCAAAGAACCATTTGAATTGTATCTTACCAACGCAGGACTTACACCACTGTCCGCATATCCGACAACGACTATTTTGCCGTCGTTCTGAACCGCAACCGCAAAAGCATAGGAGTTTGCAAATTGACCGCCAACTTGAGTTACAACCTTTCCGTCACCATCAAACAAAGTATCTAAAGTTCCGTTAGGAAGATACCGATAGACAGTAAATCGAGAACGAGTATCAACAGTTGAACCCGCTACAACAATTTTGCCGTCAGGCTGAAGTGCAACTGAGTTAATTCGACAACATCCATCATTTCCAACTGGTGTCGTAACGATACCTGTTCCGTTGAATGTTGTATCAAGGTCGCCCGGTGCCGCTTGAATCGTTTGCAAAAAGCCGAAAAAAGCAGCACAGAAAATGAGACAAATGAACGGAATTTTAAAACTGTAATCAAATTCCAATTCAATGTTTGATTCCGCATTCAATTTTATGTGTTCCAACTTCTTATATTGATTCATTTCGTTTTTCCTCTGTCTTTTGTAATTTCTCAAAAAGGGATTGCTTCAGGCGATTCGGTTCGGGTAAGAAATTTTCCTTTCAATTTAGTTAATGACGTTTTGCGCAACATCTTACATCAGATTTCTAGCTTTGTCTAGTATATCCTACAATATAGCAGAAATATACGACGCATTTTTGGTAAATACGACAATGTGGCGGATAATATTAACAATCTTCAAGACTATGTTCGGCGTTTGATTAACGAAAAAAATTTGAACTATCGGAAAGTGGCATGGCGTTCTCGCGGTTTGATAAGCCACGGCACGGTTTATGACATTATTAATGGTCGTAACACGAATCCCAGTCTTTCATCTTTGCGTGGATTGGCGAAAGGGTTGGGCGTAACCGAAGAAGAAATGTTTGCGGCGGCGACGGGAAAAACGCTTGAAAAAGACACGATTGATGCGCGTTTGGCGTTAATCGGTCTGAAATTTCGAGACCTCACAGATGAACAAAGAATTGATGCCGAAGCCCTGCTTCGTGCGCTCGAACGCGCCGTCGAATTGTAATTTGCAGAATTGCCGTTAGATATTACGCAATTTTCAAGGGCTTCGCCCGCCGATGTGCGGAAAGGCTGTGACTTTCCGGGATTCAGTTCTCAACTGAGGCTCTGCCTCACGTTTGACGCACGAGCGAGGCAGAGCCTCGACATCTTTGGGCGATGCGGACGGAAAGTCACAGCCTTTCCGCACTATCCGGGCGGAAAGTCACAGCCTTTCCGCACTATCCGGGCGGCACAGCCGCAAATTCAAATCTTTTGCGTAACATCAGTTATTAATTTGCTTTATTCTGTTTGTGCAATATGAATCTCACGAAAGCCGAAATTGAAAAGAAAGCCGCGCAATCTGCGAAAAGTTTGCGAACACAAGCCGGAAAAAATGAGCCTCAAATCACTGCCGATTTACAAAAAATTGCGTCGGAAGTTTCAGCTGAAATGACTGGTTTGGAGAGTAAATTCAAATCGGAAGCATCTTTGACGGAAAAGTTAGCCGATAAGATCGGAGCTAATTTGCCAAATTTGCTGATTGCAGGTTTTTCTGAAGACGAAGCGATTAAAGAAGCACTCAATTTGCGGGCTAAACAAAACAACGATGCTTTGCGCTACACTTTTCTTCTTTCAGCCGAAGAATATATTTTTGCCTTCAAAAAAACTTTGAATTCTTTGGCAAAACTAAATTACAAAATACCTGAAAGAAGAATTTGGAACGCTTGGAAAAATATTGGAACTGCTTTCGATAACGGCTATCGGGGCATCAATATCACGATTATTTCTTCACAATATCTAAAATTCGAGTTACAATTTCATACGAAAGAAAGTTTCGATTTGAAAATGAAAACGCACAAACTCTATAAGCAAATGAAGTCAACCGCGATTTCGCTTCAGAGAAAAGATAGAATCAAAGCGGAGTTGGTGAAAATGGCAAATGAAATAGAAATACCGAAAGGAATAAAGAAATTATGAAATATGTTATAACGCGAGATGAAGAAACAGGTGAAATAATTAGCTTAGGACGCTTTCACGAAAACGCTTTGACGGAAAGATATTCGATTCAAGGTTTTTGGATTAGCGATAATACTTTGGAAAGCGATTTGTTCGACGGACTTCTGGAAGAAATCTCCGAAGCAGAAGCAATGCGCATCATCGCCACACAATTCTCCCGCGAAAAACAAGCTGCTTAATGAGCGAACCGCTTCTCAAAGAAATCGAGAAACAAGTTCCCGCACGTATTTCAAATTTTATAAGGATTCCAAGTTTTGACTAATTATGATGGCAACAAATCATGTGAAATATCTGAATACGAATGAGTTTATCAAACAAGGCGCGGGAGTCGTGAAATTTGGCAAATCTCCCGATGGATTACCGATGCTTGCCAATATTGCCCCGCTGCCGCAAACGGCTGAATTACTTCGTTCTCTGGCAAACGCTCTCGGAATTGAAAAAGCTAATAATTATGGTTTTTCAAATGCTGATTTGAATAATACGCCTTTGGAGCCTTTGGTTAATGAAGTTGAACAAATTCTAAAAAATCACTTAATTCAGCACGTCGATATTGATGAGGGCAAAAGTCTGGAAGTTTTTCCGCTCCCTAAAACAATTGATAACTATCTCGGCAGAACACTGCTCTCACGATTATTCGGATATTCCGGCAGAACATTTGGCGAAGAGATCAGAGTTGATACGCG
>JANPDZ010000701.1:0-2855 GCA_031431735.1 Acidobacteriota bacterium
GTCGCTACCGCTTCCGGTTCTGACTTTTGAAAGCCGGTCGCTACCGCTTCCGGTTCTGACTTTTGAAAGCCGGTCGCTACCGCTTCCGGTTCTGACTTTTTAATAACGGCCGCGCCATTTTCGCGAAAAAAGGTTTCGAGCGAATCAACCAATCTTTGACGGATTTCTTGATCGGCTTTCAGGCGGTCAATCAAAACGAAGGTATTTTCAAAATCTTTGAATTTATAATCTTCCGGTTTTTGCAGGTCAATCGTTTCGCCGTCACGAAAAAGGCGCGTAAAACCGCTTTGCATCAAGCTCATCAGATGCGCGATTGGACTTTGGACTTTGGACTTTGGACTTTGGACTAAATGAGTTTCAGCAGGGAAAAGAACATAAAATCTTGTTCCTTCGGCTAAAGTTTCCAAAATCTCGACAGCCGCCGATTCGGGCGAATCTTTTTTTACTTCGCGGTGGCAAACATAGCAGAAAGTTTGCCCGATACGCGCAAACAGAAGGCGCAGATAATCGTAAATTTCGGTTTGGGTGGCGACGGTCGAACGCGGGTTGCGCGTCGAATTCTTTTGGCGGATCGCAATCGCCGGCGCGATGCCGATAATCTCGTCAACGTCAGGCTTATCCATTCGTTCGAGAAACTGCCGCGCATACGCCGACAGCGATTCGACGTATCTGCGCTGACCTTCGGCGTAGAGCGTATCAAACGCCAAACTTGATTTTCCCGAACCCGAAACGCCCGTCACGACGGTTAATTTATTGAGCGGAAGCCGAAATGAAATGTTCTTTAAATTATGAACACGCGCACCGCGAACTTCGATCGCTTCTTCTTTGGTTTGGACTGGTTGCATAGATGAAATTATTCGTCGTTTAAGCAAAATTAAATTTTACCAAATCGGTTTCGGGAAACAAAATAGGAAATGATAAGTAAGAAAGCAAACTCTGGCGCTTGCCAAGTCAGAAAACGCGGGCGCAGAGCAACCCTTCCAAACCTGTAATTGGTTTTATCAGGTCTTTTTTACCTTTAATTTGAGAAAAGATAAAGGTTTATCGAAGAAGTTACAGCAAATTTGAGGTCAGGAAGGGTTGCTCTGCGCCAATGGCATTAAGTTAAGGAAAAAACGTAAAACAGGCTGTTAGCCTGTTTTCCCGGCTTTCCTTTATTATCAACAGGTTAGCGGCGCGAAATTAAAACAGGCTAACAGCCTGTTTTACGATTGATGCCAAATTTTCGCTTAACTTAATGCCATTGTGCTCTGCGCCCGCGTTTTGCGGAATAAAATTGAAAGTTTTGAGTATAATAGCTTTATGAAATCATTAATTTTATTTCTTGCTTGTGTTTTATTTGCTTCCTGTTCGATGCAGAAGGTTGAAAGCCAGAAACGCGCCGAAAATCCACAATCCGAAATCACAAATCCGCAATCAAAACGGCTTGTTCTGGTCGAACTTTTTACATCGGAAGGTTGTTCGAGCTGTCCGCCGGCTGATCGAAATTTGGCTTTTCTCGAAAAAGAACAGCCTGCGATACAAGCCGAGATCATCACGCTCGCTTTTCACGTTGATTATTGGGACCGATCTGGCTGGAAGGACGCATTTTCGTCGCCGCTTTTTACGCAAAGACAGGAATTTTACTCGCAAGCATTCAAACTCGATTCGATTTACACGCCGCAGATGGTCGTTGACGGCAAAACCGAATTTGTCGGAAGCGATTCGGGCAGAGCTGCTAAGGTGATTACCGCCGCCGCAAAAACTCAAAAAGGAACGGTCGAGATCGTCAAAAATGAAGATAAACTGACGATCAAGATCACGGATTTGCCCGAACACGAAAACACGACCGTTTATCTGGCCGTTGCCGAAGATAATTTAGTTTCAAATGTATCGCGCGGCGAAAATTCGGGCAAAACGCTTGAGCATCAATCGGTTGTTCGTGAACTAAAGACGGTCGGCAATCTTAGTTCCGGGCAAAAGACTTTCGAAATCGAGACAAGTTTGGAGCTAAATTCAAACTGGAAGCGCGCCAATCTGAAAATAATTGTCTTCGCACAGGAAAACGGCAGCCGGAAGATCTTGGGCATCGGCAAAATTCATTTGTAAAAAAATTAAGTGCGGACGCAGAAATAAAATTTGTAAGATTTTTGTACCATAAACTGATGCTCATTGAAAAATAAATGCCGTAATAAATGAGGATTGTTTTCGCTGGGAGCGCAGGCAGCCTTGCCTGCTACGTCGCGCTTCGCGGCGTAAAAGTGTTCGCATAGAATAAAGTTGAATGCTCGTCGAGGCTTTTGAACGCTCCGCGTTCAGCAGGCAGGGATGCCTGCGCTCCCAGCGAAAACATTTTTATTACGGCATTTATTTTTCAAAGAACATTAGTTTGTCGCTTTTGGTGCCTGAATATTCCTGAAAACTTGCTGATAAGCTAATGGTTTCCGTGTCAGACAGACTTGTTTTGTCAACCTATTTGCATTAACATTCTTCACTGACGATATGAATTTGCCCTTTCAGCCTACTTTAAACTCAATTTTGATGATACTTATCGGATTAGCCCTGATGGGTTTTGGTGTTTGGTTAGGATTGAGAGCCTGGGGACGTTTATTTGCAGTCGGGTTTCTTTGTACGGGAATCGGCAACATACTTTTCGGAATGACCAACGGATTTATTGATATGACTCCGATCGGACGCTTACTGTTTCGGATTGCATTGGTTGCTTACATTATCGGCGTTCCGCTGATTGCTTATTTTTTATACGGGCAGATTTAACAATAAAAAGCGATGTTACGCGATTTCAGTTTTCAGCCATCGGAGATGGCAACAGCGTGTAGCCCGTAGCGCGAGCTACGGGTTTCGATGCAAAAATATTC
>JANPDZ010000702.1:0-15770 GCA_031431735.1 Acidobacteriota bacterium
TGTTGCTCACTTTCAGCGAGCGGATGTCTTTTCTACATCAACGTAGGGTTTCATTCGCTTCCCTCATTTCACCCTACGCTATTATATTTGTCACCTTCGGCGACATCAGAATTTCAAGTTTGCGTAACATGAGTTATAAAAGAAGCGCGAACTGTAATATTTTGCAGTTCGCGCTTTTTATTTTTTGACAAATGCGGCTGAGAGTTAAACAATAAATCCATAATTTCAAAAGTAAACTACAATGACACCAAAAGCGGCATCGCCAAAAAAACCGATTATCACGAGCGAAGATTACATAAATTCGCTACGCGGACGAAAATTGAAAGTTTATCTGTTCGGCGAACTCGTCGAAGAACCGGTCGACCATCCCTTGATTCGTCCGAGCATTAACGCCGTTGCCGAAACTTATGATCTGGCGCAAAGCGAACCTGAACTGGCGAGCGCGACCTCGCATTTGACGGGCGAAAAAGTCAATCGTTTTCTCAATATTGCGATGAACCGCGACGCAGTTGTCTTGCAAAACAAAATGCAACGCCGACTCGGACAACTGACGGGAACTTGCTTTCAACGCTGCGTCGGAATGGACGCGCTCAATTCGCTTTATTCCGTGACATTTGAGATTGACGAAAAATTTCAGACGAATTATCACGAAAGGCTGAAAAGTTTTATCGTCGAAGTTCAATCACAAAATCTCGTCATCGGCGGCGCGATGACCGATGTCAAAGGCGACCGCGCCCGTGCGCCGCACGAGCAAGCCGATCCCGATCTGTTTGTTCATATTACAAAACGAACCGCTGAAGGCGTTTTTGTGACAGGCGCAAAGGCGCATCAAACGGGCTGTTTGAATTCGCATTGGCTGATTGTGATGCCGACGATGCGGCTCACCGAAAACGATAAAGATTACGCGATCGTCGGCGCGATTCCGGTCGAAGCGGAAGGAATTACATATATTTACGGTCGCCAATCGTGCGACACTCGCGCAATGGAAGGCGGCGCGATCGATGCCGGCAACGCAAATTTCAGCGGACAGGAAGCGATGGTTATTCTCGATAATGTTTTTATCCCGAACGAACTTGTTTTTATGGACGGCGAAACCGAATTTGCTTCGATGCTGGTCGAAAGATTCACCTGTTATCATCGCCGTTCGTATGTCTGCAAAAGCGGTGTCGGCGATGTTCTGATCGGCGCGGCGGCGCAAATTGCCGATTACAACGGTGTCGAAAAGGTTTCGCATATCAAAGACAAACTTGTCGAAATGACGCATCTTAACGAAACGATCTACGCGACGGGGATTGCATCAAGTTATCAATCGAAACCGACCAGATCGGGTGCGTATTTGAATGATGATATGATCGCCAATGTCTGCAAACATCACGTTACGAAAATGCCATATGAGATCGGACGGCTTGCGCAGGATCTGGCGGGCGGTTTGATGGTCACGATGCCTTCGGAAAAAGATTTCAAAAGCGAAACGGTTGGCGCGTTTCTTGAAAAATACTTAAAAGGCCGTGCTGATGTTCCGACCGAAAATCGTGTTAGAATTTTGCGACTGATCGAAAATATGACTTTGGGGAGAAATGCCGTCGGCTATTTGACCGAATCAATGCACGGCGCCGGTTCGCCGCAAGCCCAACGAATTCAAATTGCGCGGCAAATGCAGATCGAATTTAAGAAAACATTAGCCAGGGAACTCGCGGGAATTGAAGAAAGAAAACGCGAACAATTGACGAGTGAGATTTCAGATTATTTCGGACGAGTTTTCGATACAAATGTATAACTAAATCCGAGTCGAGAGTCGAGAGTCGAGAGTCGAGAGTTGGGTGCGCGTCAGCGATCTGTGAGGCCAAGTGCGCGTCAAATCTTCGATTTCAACGACCCATTTGGAAAGATGCCGGAAAAGTCTGTTTGATGCGCGTAATATTTCAAACGACTCGCGACTCTCAACTCGCGACTCAGGTTAACTAAAAAAGGAGAGAAACTTATGATCAAACAATATTTATCAATCGTTCTTGTCGGTTTGTTGGTATTTAGTGCCAATACACCGCTTATTTTTGCCCAAACTAAAACGGCTAACGTCGAAGCGGTCAAAGCCGCTGTTTTGAAACGCGGGACGAGCGAGAAAAAAACGGTGCGCGTCAAGATGCTGAACGGATCAAAAATGAAAGGCTACATCAGTCAAATTGGGGAAGATTCGTTCACTCTCACGTATTCCAAAACCAGACAGCAAACAGTTATTGCTTACCGCGATGTGGAGCGGGTAGAAGGCAGAGGTTTGGCAGGCGGCTCAAGAGTCGGGATTATCGTCGCGGCGGTGGCAGGAGCAGCTTTGCTTGTTTTATATATCGCCTTTGAGAATGCGACCAGGAATAATTGATAATGCAATGAAGGACTTTTGAAGCAATCAACAATTGAATTTTCAAGTAAAAAACATGAAAACAAAAATCGTTTTTCTATCGGTTATTTTGCTCTTGCCGCTCGCAAATATTTTTGCTCAAAAGCAAAGCGCGTCGACAGTTGTCGGGGCATTTTACAAATTTCATCGGACGCGTTCGGGAATTTTCAATGCCAAAGAAGTCGGATTGTATAAAAAATGGTTTTCCGCCGATTTGAACAAACTTTTTCAGAACGAATTAAAACGCGAAAAAGAATATTTGAAACAAAATCCGACCGACAAACCTTTTTACGGCGACGGCTTTCCGTTTCAGCCGCTTGATGAATGTTCAATGGGCGGAAAATCATTTAAAAACACATATAAAATCGGCACGGAAACAATCCGGAAAAGTATCGCGATCGTTGAAGTTAAGTTTTATGATCCGAGGCAATGCGGCGGGGAATTGATTGAAACTTATAAAGTCGAATTGGTTGAGCGCAAAGGCACTTGGCTGATCAACGATTGGTATTTGGTGGGCGGAAAGAAATTGTCGGAAGATTTGAAAAGAGCAGAATATTAGTTCAAAAAATAAATTCCAATAATTTTCCGGAGATTCTTTATGGATAAGAAGAATAATGCCGTTTGGTTTGCTTTGATCGTCTTGTTTGCCATCAATACGATGAACTTTTTCGACCGGCAGATTTTGGGCGCGGTCGGCGAACCGGTTCGTATAGAATTCGGTTTGAGCGATTCCTCACTTGGCGCACTCGGCACGGCTTTTACGCTTTTGTATGCGTTTGTCGGAGTTCCGCTCGGGCGTTTGGCGGATAAGATCGGGCGCAAAGGCATTCTTGCGGCAGGCGTTTTTGTGTGGAGTTTGCTGACTGTCGCATCGGGTTTGGCGCAGAATTTTTGGCAGATTTTCGCCCTTCGTCTCGGTGTCGGAGTCGGCGAAGCGTCGTGCGCCCCGGCGGCAACTTCGCTGATTGGTGATTTGTTTCCGGCAAATTGGCGGGCAAAAGCGTTGGCGATTTATATGCTCGGTCTGCCGGTCGGTATCGCGCTGAGTTTTGCCGTCAGCGGCACGATTGCGAAAGAATACGGCTGGCGAACGGCTTTTTTGGTCGCAGGCATCCCGGGAGTTTTGTGCGCGTTCACTATTTTTTTTATCAAAGAACCAAAGCGTGGGGCGGCTGAAACGCACGACATCGGCGAGCAAAAACGTGAAGGTTCGCCTTATAAATTGATTCTCGCTTCGCCGACGATGCGCTGGTTGGTAATTTCGGGCGCGATTCATAATTTTAATATGTATGCCATCGGTGCGTTTATCACGCCGTTTCTGATGCGTTATCATGGAACGGATATTCAATCGGCAAACTTTGTTTCGATGATTGTCTATGGCGTGATGGGTGCGCCCGGACTTCTCATCGGCGGACTTATCGGTGATGCCGTGATGAAAAAACGTAAAAACGGACGGATGTTGGTCGGGGCGATTGCGATTATGCTTTCGATTCCGTTTCTCTATTTCGCGCTCAGTCAACCGAAAGGCGCGACGATGCCGTTTTTGATCTTAATGGGCACCGGTTGCGCTCTTATGTATTTCTATTATTCGAGCGTTTATTCGACGATTCAAGACATCACCGAACCCGGACTTCGCGGCACGGCAATGGCCGTTTATTTCTTCGCGATGTATGTTTTGGGCGCGTCGCTGGGACCTTACGCAACCGGCGTTTTGAGTGATTTTTTCACCCGGCGGGCTGCAAAATTTGGCGGCGTGACAGATTTTTCGCAAACCGCGCTCGAACCATTTCGCGCCGATGGACTTCATTCGGCAATGTATTTGATCCCGATTTTGAGCGTTCTGCTGACCATTGTTTTATTCGCTGCTTCGCGTACGGTGGTCGAGGATATTGAAAAACTGCAAAATTGGATGCGTGATAAATCAGACAATTAACGAAAGTATGATGAAAAAAATTCCTCGTGATAAAGAAAACGATCACACTCGCGAAGCCGCGGAAGCGCGTCGAAATTTCGCCCGCGAACAAACCAAAGCCGGGCTCAACCACGTCGGGCAATTTTCGTTTGAGCCGAACTTAACGAAGGGAAATATCGAAAATTTTATCGGCGCGGCACAAATTCCAATTGGTCTCGCAGGACCGCTTCTTGTAAATGGCGAATATGCGAAAGGGGAGTTTTATGTGCCGCTTGCGACGACCGAAGGAACTCTGGTCGCAAGTTACAATCGCGGAATGAAACTCTTGCGCGAATCGGGCGGCGTGACGGCGACGGTCGTTGACGATGCGATGCAGCGGGCACCGGTTTTTGTTTTCAGATCAGCGCGTGAAGCACAAAAATTCGGGCAATGGGTCAAAGAAAATTTCGCCGGGATCAAAGCGCAAGCCGAAACCACGACGAGCATCGGCAAACTCCGCGACATTCAGCAGTTTCCGGCAAGCCGTTTTCTTTATCTGCGGTTTAATTTCACAACAGGCGATGCCGCCGGACAAAATATGGTCGGCAAAGCAACCCGCGCCGCTTGCGAGTGGATTCAGAGAGTTTATCCCGAAATCGAACGCTATCAGCTCGAAGGCAGTTTCGCGACCGACAAAAAAACTTCGTGGGTCAATACTTTGCACACACGCGGCAAAAAGGTCATCGCTGAAGCGACGATTCCGGCTGCGAAATTAAAGGAGATAATGCATGTTTCAGTCGAACAGATCTTTGAGGCGCGGCTCGCTTCGCAGCTTGGCGGTTATCTCGCGGGCGTCAACAACAACGGCGCGCATTCCGCCAACGGCATCACGGCGATTTTTATCGCTTGCGGTCAAGATGTGGCAAATGTTGCCGAATCTTCGGCGGCGGCGGTTTATGCGGAAATCACGCGCAGCGGCGATTATTATTTTTCCGTCACGATTCCGTCTTTGATCGTCGCCACCTACGGCGGCGGAACTGGCCTGCCGACACAGCGCGAATGTTTGGAATTGCTGGATTGTTACGGCAAAGGCAAAGTAAAAAAATTCGCCGAAATCGTCGCGGCAACCGTTCTTTGCGGCGAATTATCGTTGGGAACTGCCGTCATTGCCGACGAATGGGTTTCGTCACACGAAAATCTCGGACGCAATCGTTAGTAACTGTTTGAAAATTAAGAAATGGGACGCCGATGTTCGCGGGTTTGATGGATTCACGCGGATTTTTTACCCGCGAAAATCCGCTTCATCCGCGTTCATGCGCATCCTATTTTCTTTATTTTCTAATGAGGCAGACTTTTCAAACAACTTCTAAAAGATAACTATGGTTATTCCCAAAATAGCGACGCAGTTGTAAAAGTCATACAATTAATTTACCAATGGGAATGCAATCTGTGCCAAAGAATTCGTTCAAAAATTGTAGAAATAATCCAGGTGTAAATTAAAAATATGAGAGTTGTCTTGATCTTTACATTGATTTCGATGGTCGCAATGGTCATAAACGCGCAGAATTCTAAAATGCTGATCGCCGACGGAACAAAATATACTCCCGATAAATATGCCTTACAGCCGATAATCGAAAAACTTTCAGCAGAGGAAATCGCCGAAGTAAAAAAAGAAGCATTGCGCGAGGAGTTTGAGTTTGAAGCAGATCCGCAAGCGTCTTTAGAGGAAACACAGTTTGAAAGAGATTTTGAATTGCTCGATGTCGCGAAAGGCTTTATTATTTCCCGTGAAATTGAATACAAAGCCTTTCTTTATACGGCGTGGAGCCTAACATCAAAACGCAACTATCAAGGAATACTGGTTTTAAGCCGCTTCAAAAATGTTTTGGGCAAACGGCAATCACGTGTTTTGGCGCATTACGCTTACAGGTATCAAGGCGATAAATTCATCAGAAAATTAGCCGATATTAACCGCAATGGTCTGGACGAAATTGCAGTGTTTTCCGCGTTATCAACAAAAATAATTGAGCGGCGTCTCCTCAGAATAATCGAATTTTCGCCCGCCGGAATCGAACGATTCGGTTTTGCAGAGATTTTCAATCGGATTAACCACAAACAACGTGACCCGTGGAACAAAGACGGCAAAAAACCGGCGATCAGAGTTTATACTCCGCCCGACGTTAAGGCCTTAAAGCTTTTTGTTAAAAGCGATTTTGGCAAGCAATCGTTGTTTTTTCGGGAAGAATTTGAACAAATCGGCGACGATTGGAGAAAAACCGAGGAATTTGAACTGTTGGATCTGAAACCCGATTCAACCAAATACGCAGAAATAGTGAAATCAATTTTTGTAACATAATGCAGAAGCCCGCACGCAGTAAGGGCGCGAAACACACTTACTGCGTGCGTGTTTCCGCAATATCATTATGTCCCAGAATATATGCTGACCTGCTTAGGTAAAAATTCTTTAAATTTTCAGCAATTTTCAAGTAAGCAATAACTATGCCGCTCAGTAATGAGTTTCAACGCTCCTGCAATTTTTAGACCGCTCAGTAATGACCTTAAATACAAATTTGAACCGCTCTAAGGTTGGCAAACGATGCGAAAGCCGAGATACGAGTATTTTTCATCAATTTGTATCGGATGCCGGATGGTTAAAAGCCATTGAGTGTTTTTAAGTTGCTTTTGAGATGCCTGCCAAGAACTTCCGCGACCGACATTATGCTCTCCGTTAAGCGGCAGAAGTTTCCCGGGATGACCGGGATACAAACCATATTTTGTCGAAGTCCATTCAACGACATTACCCAACAGATCCTTGATACCGCCGACTTTTGTTTCGTCCGCCATAATTCCGACTTCTTTTAATTTTCCGCTCGCAACATTAGCAGAGTCATTTTGCAAATCATTTCCCCACGGGAAATCAGTTTGCTCTGAACCGTTGCGGGCGGTAAATTCCCATTCTTCTTCGGTCGGCAGACGGCAGGTTTTGTTTTCACCTTTGGAAGCCCATGCTGCAAAGGCTTTGGCATCAGCCAACGAAACAAATGTTACGGGGAATTTTTCCTGACCTTCGGGCAGGTTGCCGTTTTCCCAATTAGTTGGCGCAGAACGTCCGGTTTCTTTGATAAATTCGGCATATTCTTCGTTCGTTGTTTCGGTTTTACTAATTAAAAAGGGGGCGACATTGATGGTATGTACCGGATATTGATTTCCCCAGGTTTCATCATTAATGTCAGATTTGGGAATATCTCTGCCGATCTGAAAACTACCACCTGAAATTGGGACCATTTCTCGCTTAGACGGCGTGCTCTGATTACCGGCTTTTACAACGGAATTGTTATTCTTTTTGATATTGGAAATATTTGCGTTGCCGGTATCTTTGATAACAAAAAAATAAATTCCGAAACTGCTGGCAGTCAAGACGAGAAGCAATGCTCCGACGCCAAAAATAAGCAACGGGACAGATATTTTTCGGGCGGGCATCTGATTTGTATCAATAAAACCTGAAAGATTTGCATTAGATGGGTAATGAGTTCCCGACACGCCCGGCGATTGCAGAATGGAATAGCCCGATTGATGAATTTGAGGCGGCATTGCTTGATTGCCCAAATTACTTTGTGAATTACCAATCGGAAAATTGCCGCTTGGCGGAAATTGACCCGAATGGATCGGGGATTGTGATGAATGGACATCCGAATAGCTGATGGCTCTATCCTGTGTAATTGCATCAAACGTCACATGTTGCTTCAGTTCCTCCATCTGTTTTTGAACCTTTAGAATTTCCTGTCCTAATCGCAGGGCTTCTTCTTCTGCATACCGTCGGGCGGCTTCTGCTTGTTCACGTTTTTGCACTTCAAGCTCCGCAAGCCACCGCGAGTCTTGGACTTTTTGTTGAGCGGCGAGAGCCTCTTGTTCAAAACGGGCGGCTTGCTCCTGAATTTGTCTTTGGGCTTCGGCTTCAGTTAATCGCCGGCGTTGCGATTCGTTTTGCGCGACAGCCTGAAGCTCTTCTTCGATTTTCTTTCGTTTGGCATCGGCGATCTGTCTTAACTCGGATTCATATTCAGCTTGTTTCTTAGCATCTTCAAATTGTTTCTTGGCATCGGAAACTTGTTGAGAAAGCTGCACCACAGCCATCTCTGCCCGCATCCGAACACCTTCTTCAAGTTCTCTTTGTTGGGCTTCTTTTTGGCGTTTTTTGCGCTCCTGTTCGGCAATTTGTTGGGCTTCAAGCGCGGTTTGGGCGAGATAAATTGCGCGTTCTTCGGCTTTTTTTCGTGCTTCGGATTCTTTGGCAAGACGTTCAGCTTCGGCTTCCTGTTTGGCTTGCTGTTCGGCGGCAAGTTTTTCCATTTCGGCTTCGACGCGCTGTCTGACATCGTCCTCGATTTTCTGTTTAGCCTCAATTGCTTTATTTTGTGCGTCTTCAGCAACCTTCTGCGCTTCGACAAATTCCTGCACTAATTTATCGGCTTCACTAGCCTTTGCCTTTGCCTGTTCGACGCGGGCTTGAGCTTGAAGAAATTCTTGTGCCAGATTAGGATCGGCGGCAAGGTTTGATTGGACTGAAGAATCAAAATATGAATGTAATCTTTCTCTTTGAGAATCTGTCAGTTGATTTGTCGCCTCCGGGTCAATTTTTGGTTTCGGAATGCTTTCACCAGTGTCGAACGTATTGGGCATATACTCGGTCGCTTCACCCAGGGAAAAAACAGAAGAGGTGGGTTTGGCAATCGCTTCATTCAATTCTTCGAGCATTTCATCAACCGAATTCTGACGATTTTCGCGTTCTTTTTCTAAGGCTTTTTTGACAACCGCTTCGATTTTAGGAGAAAGACTAACGCCTAAAGTTGAAAAATCAGGCGGCGGATCAGACATGTGCTGAAACATTATCGCCGGAATCGAATCTCCGCGAAAGGGAAGTTTTCCCGTCAGCATCTGATAAAACATCACACCCAAAGCATAAATATCACCACGGTGGTCAAGGTCGCCGTCCGACCATTGCTCCGGCGGCATATAAGGCGGTGAGCCGAGAATACTCATCGTTTTGGCTTGAACAAATGAGCCAAACGATTCCATTGATTTTATTTTAGCTAAACCAAAATCCAGAACTTTGATGGCTTTTGCCAGCGGAAGTCCTTTTTGAACCATTATATTTTGCGGCTTGAGATCGCGGTGAACGATGCCCTTGCGGTGCGCTTCGGCAACGCCAAGCGCCACCGGATGAAAAAGTTCATATGCTTTTTCAAAAGGAAGCGGTTTATCTTCAACCAAATAAAATGACAATGAAGTGCCGTCAATATACTCCATTGCCAAAAACGGCATTGTTTCATCGTCAACACCGAAATCGGTCACCCTAATGACGTTCGGATGGTCAATTGACGCGGCTAAAAGTGCTTCTTGATGGAATCGAACCAGTATGGTTTTGTCTTCCTCGACAAGACTTGGCAAAATAACTTTAATGGCGTGAGAAGATTTCAGAAATTTGTGCTTCGCTTTAAAAACGATACCCATTCCGCCCTTCCCCAAACGGCTGACGAGAATATACCGTCCGTTGATAATTTTTGTATGGATAACGGAAGGAAACAGATAGCTTTCATCAACCGGACAATTATTTAAATTATCCTCATAACAAAGTTTGCATTTGGGGCATTCTTTCATAAACTATTGCAACCTCAACTATGGGTTGCTTCTCATCGGCTTGATTGCAGAAGTCCGTAATTACTTAGGTAATTCTGATTTGTAACTTCAACTTGCGTTTTCGACAACACCAATTTCTATTACGTTTTGCAAGCCGTAAGTGTAACGCAGAAATCGCCGAAATTCAAATATTTCTAACGGCACAAAGACGCACAGACCGTAAAGGAATTAACCTGAAAATTTGCGTTTCCAAGCGAGGCAATACCGACCGCACCTTTCCGGAAATTATTGTCACGGTCAATAATGTTGCCGAGCGGTTTAACATCAGCCGTTTCGCTATCTTCGATGAAAACTTCAAATTTATTATCCTTGCCCCTGATAATCACGCGAAACGATTTTCCCGCTTTAATGGTCGTTGCAAAATGTTCGATTGGATTCGAGAAAATTTGTTCGGCTTTACCATTTTTAACAATATAACCTTTAGCGACAAAAGGTTCGGCGGCTTTTGCACCGAAAATTTGAATCAGATAATAATTTTGCGCGTCAACCGCCCGCATTACGAAACCGATTGCATCGCCGTCATTGGATTTGACGTCGCTGACCATTTCAAAATCCGTATAGTAACGATATTGGTCACTGCGCGGGAGGGCAATACCTGCGGCATTGGATATTTTCATGGCTTTATCCAATCTCCAGCCTGTCGGTAAATTCCAATCGCTTGCCGACCATGCCGTCGCAAATGTTTCCGTGCTGATTTTTTTCTCCAAAGGAATTTGATAGCTTTCTTCAGCCTCATTCGGAACATTTACCGCCGTCAAGACCGGCTGATATTCAATTGCCATCGGACTTGGGCGAATGTCAATATTGTAATATCCTTTCCGCAATTCCTGGATCTGTGCTATGCCGTTTTTAATCGGAGCAATACAATAACCGCCCGTTTCTTTTGTCGAAAGCAATCCGTTTGAATCTATGCCTTGTAATTCGGCAGGTGCGTAGCGAACTTCGCCATCGGAAACATTTGTTTTGATAACCAACTGATATTTGATCGGCTCCAAATCCAGACTAATGCCGATGGTCTTTTCTTTCGGAACCAAAACTTCGGCTTCCTGTGTGTCAAATCCGTCCAACGAAGATATTATTTTATAGTTGCCCGGAACCAGATTTTCAAATTCAACGGTGGCTTTTTCGACCGTTTCCTCAGTGTTTGATAGAATATCCTTTTTGTTCGCTTTGATAGTGAAAGACTTTGTTCCTTTCGCGGCAAGTGGCTCGATTAAAACATCCGCGTTGAATTGTGTCGAAACGGTCAGATTGCTGGTTTTGACTTTAACGGATTTCGTTATAGTTTTGATCTGAACTACAACTCTTTGAGTTTTTGCCGCCTTTTTGCCGCCTTTTTTTGGCGTATTTGTGGCGACAGATGTAATAGAACTGCGGGAAAAATCCTGTGCTTTGACCGTTAAAGCATTAACCCAAAACAAAGCCGCAAAACAAAAAAGCGTGGCGGTTGCAAATAAATATTTCCGTTTCTGAAACATATGCTCTTTTCCTACATTATTTTTTGAGACTGTATGATAGCACATTTTCCACAAAAAAAAGTGTTTGGAATTACCTTCAAAAAACAATTTATAAAGTAAGTCCAAACACTTGATTAAAGTTGCAAACCTCTAGAAGTTATACCGCACGGCAAACTGAATACGTCTGCCCGGCGTAACCGTGTCGGTTGCTTGCCCGAAACCCGGAGATTCGAGAAAACGCACCGGAACGCCAAAATTAGCCCGATTGATAAAGTTGAAAATATCAACGCGGAACTGCAAATTCTGGTTTTCTACAATTTTGAATCGTTTAGTGAACGACAAATCCAAATCCAGAACACTTCCGGCACGGAAACTATTGCGCGGCACTTGTCCATCCTGACCAAAAGGTGCTAACAATGCTGAACAAGCACCACAGGACGATGTTAAAGGCTGTCGTCTGTTACCTGTTTCGGTAATGAATTGTGTGCTGTTTAATCGGTCGGTTAAATTCCCATCCAAATTGACATCAAAAATAGAATTAACCGTGAACGGCTGACCGGTATTGTATCTGCCTGTTCCGGCAACTTGCCAACTGCCAAAGAAAAACTTAGCGACACTGTTTTGATCTTTGAGTTGCGGCAAATCATAGACAAAACTGTAGGTAAATCTATGCCGGACATCAAAATTTGCCGGAGCATATTCGCCCGAAAAAGTATTGCTATTCTGCGGCAAGGCTGATGCTCCGGCAAGGTCGAAGACATCGGAAACATCATCTTTAACTTCACCAAGAGCATAATTTACCCGATACTGTAGTTTTTGATTTAACAAACGTCCGCGCAATTCGATTTGAAGCGCACTGTATTGAGAACGTCCGGTTGATTCAAACTGCGAAATCGGACCTATCGTGGGAACACGTCTCACCGGAACTACGGTCGTTCCCTGAATAACCGGTTGATTAGAAGACAAATTGACACCGGTAATTGTTGCGATATAATTGGCGCCGGCGTTAGGAGTTGTAAAGCGCAGCAAATTTTTTCCTTTTGTAGTTACAAAGGCAACTGATAGGAAAGTATTAGACTTCAACTCTTGCTCAACGCTAATCGAATATTGGAACGAAAATGGTGTATCCAACTGGCGAGTCGGCAAGGTCGCTCCAAATGAACCAGTGGCGGGAAGGTTCGATGGAAAATTGGCGAAGATTGTATTGAGGAACGTGTTGCTTGGTGCCGAATTTGAAACCCAAAATGGATTCAGCGTATTCAGTGAACCGGGTGTTAGAATCGGCGTACCGTTTATAAATCCAAAAAAAGGATTAAATAAGCTAAAGTTCAAAACCCCGCCGGAAAAATTATTTCCACCGCCAAAGTTCAAGTTTGTAAAGGTCGGGTAAACATTTCTTGATTGGCTGACAACCGCGCCGAGAATTTGATCGTAGTAAATTCCAAGACCACTTCGAAGGACAGTCTTTGGAGTGAGCGCAACAGCGACTCCGAAACGAGGCGCAAGATTATTTCGATCCGGGTCGAAGATCTTTGTTCGACCCGCAATAAACTGATTCAGTCCCGATAGAAAAGGCAAAGTCTGCTGGATGCCAAATGTGCTTTCGATCTTATTATCAGCTTCTTTCGGCGGGGTGTTATATTCGTATCGCAAACCGAATGAAATGCTAGCCTTTGAGCCAATCCGCCACTCGTCCTGAGCAAAGAAATTAAACTGATAGTATCCCAGATTGATACTCGCATTTTTGCCGGGTAAAATTAAGGTTTGGAAGAATCCGGTTGCCGCCCCTGATGCCGCTAAATCCAACGGGAATGCAAAGGGATTAGAAGATGAAAAATTACGTGAACCATTAAACGTCACTAATGGGCGTTGATTGCGCGGAAGGAAACTTTCTGAAATACTTTTTCGGATGTCCGCTCCCAAACTTAAACTATGGTCACCAATTTGCAAACGCAGAGTATCAGCAAATTGATAAGTTTGATTTACACGCTCTTGAGGAAAGTTAAATACATCAACTCCGACTGGACTAAATCCTGCCACAATCAATTGTCCAATTGGTCCAAGACTTGAATTAAAAGCGGTATTTCCATATCCGATAGTGTCATACGTAACTTGCGAAACAGGTACACAACCCGTGGGCGTGCATACCGGTAATGAATTATTAACTATGCGGCGAGCATTCAAGAGAAAACGTCGTTCATCTGCATTGACAATCTGTAAATTACTTAATGGAAGCAGAAACCCCGTCGTATCTCGGAGTTCGTCAAATCTAAGACGGGTGCGTCCCCATGAAAAGCGAAATTCATTCGATAAATTATCGGTTAGTCCGCCACTCAGATAGGTCGAAAAATTGTCGGTCCGGACGATCGGACGAATTGCTGAGAAAAGTGCGCCACCGACATCGGTTAGGTCGCGTTTATCATCCGTGTAATTATATCGGGCAGTAAGTATTTGCTGATAGCCATTGACTTTAAAGATGTCCCAATCAATTTTACCGGAAAGAACTCGCCCGCGAGCATCAGTTGAAAGTGCTTGTGTATAAGTATTTCGACCATAAATGCCGGTCGGATTGTTTGCAAAAGGAAATAGGCTGAAAACCGCATCTCCACCAATTGATGTGGGAAAGCCCGGAGTGAAATTTGTCGGATTTCCGGCAGCATCCCGACACGCGCCGTTTACAAATCCTCCTGCTCCTCGGCACTGTTGCAAGCCTGAGGCGCCACTACCAAAAAGTCCGCGTTGTTCGACCGTCGGAACTGCGAAATTAACTTCTTTTGTGCCATTAAGCCATTGTCCTTCACCCGAGGCAAAGAAAAATAGCTTATCGCGCACGATTCTGCCTCCAACTGCAAAACCGCCTTGCAAAAGTGTGAGTGAATCTTTTTCGCCCGCATCATTGGTAATACGGGGTTGTGTTCCGTCCACACGAACCGGTATGGAATTGCTACCTTGTTGGGCTGTCAATAAAAAAGACGAATCGCCGGATGTGTTGTCAAAGAAATTACGGGCGTTTAGTTTATCTGAATTAAAAAGCCCGAAAATCGAGCCGCTAAAACGATTGCCGCCGGATTTTGAGAGTGCGTTGACCTGCGCTCCCATATTGCGTCCGAATTCTGCCGGCGCAAGTAACGTAATAATTGAAAATTCCTGAATTGATTCGATCGGTTGCGGGACGAGCGAGAAAAATCCTTGTCGGCGAACGCCGATGTCTTCGTCGTTATTGTCGGATCCGTCAACGGTAAAGTTGTTGGCGCGTGAACGCAGACCGTTGACTGAAAACTGACCTGATGTGCCGACGCCGCCGCCAACGCCCGGTCCGACCGAATTGCCGATCGCCTGCGGTGCCGGATTAACGCCGGGAATTAAAAAAGCCAATTCATCAAACGACCGTGTCAAGGTTGTTCCGCCAAGCGGTAAATTCCTGACGAAATCTTGATTAAATGCACCGTCGCGGCGCGGGTTGAGATTAATATTTGCGTCGGTATCCGACTTTTCAACCGTACTATTGTCGGTCGTCGCGACCGTTGTTGGGGTTGGGGTCGTGACCGGTTGGGTATTTCCAGCTGACGCTTTTTCGAGTGAGAACGGCACGGGAACAACCTCATTCGACCGCGTCGCATAAAGCGATTGTCTTTGTATTTTGGATTGATAGCCGTCGGCGTTGGCTTCAATTTCATAATTTCCGGGCGGCAAAGCCGTGCGGGAAAACTGGCCGTTACTGTCGCTCTTGGCGGCTGTTTGAAAGCCTCTGTCGATATTTCTAAAGGTGACGGTTGCATTCGGAATCGGTTGATTTGATGTGCTGTCAATAACTCTTCCAACAAAACTTCCGTTGACCGGTCCCTGGGCAATTGCCGGCGAATTGGATAAAACTAAAACGCCAAAAAAGAATACAAACACCAAACTAAAGCGTATAAAACTGCCGATGCCAAAGTTTTGTGAAAAAAATCGTAATGTTTTTGAATTGGTTGCGATTAACATCTACTAGCTCCTCCTATAAAATTTATTGTTTGAACCTTCCTGAATTTTGATTTACGGCGGTATCAAAAAAGAAAATCAGATTGC
Organism: Acidobacteriota bacterium; assembly: GCA_031431735.1. Taxonomy (GTDB): domain Bacteria; phylum Acidobacteriota; class Blastocatellia; order Pyrinomonadales; family Pyrinomonadaceae; genus JAFDVJ01. The sequence continues at coordinate 15,503 of JANPDZ010000702.1, forward strand.
CGCTTGTAATTTCAGGTAACAATTTCTACATTTTCCTGACGCGGTTGCGTTTGAAAAAATTCGTTGCTACTTCATTATATGGCTTTTTTTGTCAAAAACTTACAAAAAATTTAATAATTAAGTAAAAACTCACATCTTGTAAAAATAGGAATATGACCTAGTATTAGGGCAATTTAAGCTATTTTACAGAGTTTATGGGTGAACCTGAAATTGCTAAGTCTTTTTTTTTCAACAAAGCGTTTTTTCAAGTATCCAAGCTTTCTTAAAA
>JANPDZ010000703.1:0-5501 GCA_031431735.1 Acidobacteriota bacterium
CTTTTCGATGAACTTCCAAGCCATCCGTTCCGTGTGAAATAAGTTGATCGCCTTCCAGACAAACCCACTGATTCATATATTCCGTGCTGTTTTCGTTGATCCATTTCCGCGCCTTTTTATATTTCCCAAGATCAGTTTTTAATTTGTTTTTCTTCTCCTCCTGCGAGAGAATTTCTTTGCGCTTTTGTTCTTCAAACCATTCATCAAGCCGCCGAAAATCTTCCGGCGGCAGAGTTTTGATTATCTCGATTGCCTGTTCAAAATTTACTTGCATAAAAATATCTCCTATTCACCATAAGCACTAAGCAGCAGTTTGCCTTCGTAATCAATCAGCCCGAGTTTCACGCCGCCCGCGCCAGCCAAGCCTTCCGAGAACATTACGCGTGAACGATTCTTCTTTGGCGAAACAGACTTTTGAATAAGTTTCAATTTCTAAAACCGATAACACAATGTCGTGCGCGTAAGCGTCGAAATCTCCTGCTGCCGTAATGAAATGAATCGGTTCTCCGCTTTCTACGTCGAATGCCTAATCGTTCCGCGTGTTTGCGTTCAAAAACACATTGAGTCGCGCCTGTGTCAATTTTCGCTTCAAAATCAACTTCCTTTCCGCCACTTTGAAGCACGACTAAAACGGTAATGCCCGTTTTTAGAGTGTTATATTCAAACACTTTGTCGAAAGAAATTGTCTCCACTCGTTTACCAACCTCCGATGTAATGTTCCGGTTCTTCGACAATATGATGAACAAAAGGCGATTCGATTCCTTGCTCAATTGCCTTTCGATGAACTTCCAAAGCATCTGCTCCATGCGCGATAAGTCGGTCGCCTTCCAAGCAAACCCATTCGTTCATATATTCTTCGCTATGCTCATCAAGCCATTTTCGTGCTTTTTTATACCGCTCAAGCCGCCAATTTGATTTTTCTTTTTTCTCACGTTTGATTTGTGTTTCTTCATCAAGAACTTCACGAACTTTATCCAAATCTTCGAGCGGTAAAGCACGAATTATATTTGTAACTTGCTCAATATTTGTCTGCATAAAATTTCTCCTATTCGCCCGCCATTAAACCCAAGCTCCAACAAAGTTTTCAGGTTCTTCGATAACTCTCACCACATATGGCGACTTGATGCCTTTTTCTTTCGCCCGGCGATGAACTTCCAAACCATCCGTGCCGTGTGAAATCAAATCGTCGCCGTAAAGACAAACCCATTGCCCCAAAAATTCGGCGCGGTTTTCCTTGAGCCATTTTTCAGCGGCATTGAAACGGCGAATTTGTTCTTCTACTTCTTTTTGATTTTCTAATTTTTCCGTTTCAAGCAGTTTGCGGATTTTTTCCCGTTCACTGCGCGGCAAATTGTGAATTGCATTAACTATTTCATTAGCAGATTGCATACATTAACCTCTCTAATTCAAATTAAATTTTCCTTCTCCATAATTACTCAAAAGCAGTTTACCTTCGTAATCAATCAGCCCGAATTTGACGCGATCGAGCCAGCCTTCTTAAAAGGTTTTTGATTTATTTTTGGTCTTCAAATTTCGTTAAAGCCAAATGCAAAGCGTTTCTCAATTCTTTTTGTGAACAAAAGTCTTTTTCTTCGTTGTAAAAATCGTCGTGAAACGCTTTCAATAGTATCTAAAACTATGCCCAAATATGGACATTCTGTTTAGTGGACACTTCATCAAAACTGCCTCTGAAGTTAAATCTCAACTTCTTTGGTCTTATTGTTTCTCGGTGTCTGTGTTCGCCATACTCTGACGAATTTGTCATTAAATCTCTCAAGTTTATCGCTGAGTTGATGTCCCGTTGTTGCTCGTATCCGCAGTTTTCGCAAACATAAATTCTTTCGCTTAAACTCAAGTTTTCCTTTTTATTTCCGCAGTTTGAACAAATTTTACTTGAGGCAAAGAATTTATCCGCAAAATGTAATTCTGTTCCATATTCAACTGCTTTCTGTTTTAGTTTGGAAAAAAATTCGCCCCAACTCGTTAAGTGTATTGAATGACTTAACTTGCGATTCCGTTTCAAATTTCCAATCGCTAGACTTTCTAAACTGATGGCTTGATTTTCGCTACACAGTTTATTGGTCAAATGCCATTGAAAATACGACTGTAATCGCTTCATTTTCTCATACACTTTGTTGAGTTTGAGTTTGGTTCTTTCTCTCCGAAAACTTCCTTTAATTTGGCGCGATAATTTCTTTTGCCAAAACTTAACTTTCTTTTCTAACTTTTTGATAATTGCGTTTATCGGCTCAAAAAACTCACCTTTTGAACTGATACAAAATCTGTCAAACCTAAATCTAAGCCAATAATTTCATCTGAAATTCTTTCTTTAATCTCCAATTCTTGTTCCGTCAAAATCGAAACATAATATGCGTTAGTCTTTGTTTTTGAGACAGTTACGGATTTGATTTTGCCTTGAAAATCTTTTGGTAAATATGACAATTTGACCCAGCCAAGTTTCAAAAGTTTGATTTTCTCAGCTTTTATTTCAATGCAATTATTGACGTTTGGTTCTCGGTAACTTTCCGCACTTTTCTTCTTGACTTTGAATTTCGGAAATTTAGCACGTTTTGCATAAAAATTCTGATAAGCTGTTTCTAAATTGATTCTTGATTGTTGCAAAGCTCTCGAACTGGCTTCGGATAAAAATTCAAATTCAGCTTTTAGTTCTTTTTCAGTTTTATATTTGTAAGATTTTAAGACTTCCTTCTCATCTTTGAATTTCTCATAAACTTCAATTCGTTCAGCCAACATTTGATTAAAGACAAACCGACAACAACCAATGGTTTGATTGATTTGTTTTTGCTGTAATTGATTGGGATAAATCCTAATTTTGTAGGCTTTATTTCGCATCATAAAAACTAACTAAACTCAATGAATAGAATAGTATAGATGACTATATTTGTCTATTCTATGAATGAATGTTTATTATACCTCTATTGCACGTTTAGTTGTGATTTTTCCTTCGTCTTCATTTCGCCTGTTAATTATTTCCTCATCAATTATTTCGCGCAGTTTATCAAAATCCTTCAGAGGTAAATGGCGAATTAAAGTTTTTAACTGTTCTAAATTTGTCGGTTCAATTTTTCTCATAAATCTTCCCAAGGATTCAAAATCGTGACCTGCGAATCTTGAAAATTTTTGACGTTGCGCGTGACTAAAATCATTTGATGATGCAAAGCGGTGGCTTCAATCAGCGAATCAAAAGACTGCCGAATCATTCCTTTTGTCTTTAATTCCGCAATCATTTTCGCCCAAGCCGTTATCAATTTTCGGTCAATCCCCAGCAGACGATTTTGAAAACTCGGCACTAATTCATCAAAAAGCCAGGTTTCAAGGCGCAATCTTTTTTTACTTTGAACTAATTGATAAATCCCTTTCTCAATTTCCCCGATTGTGACGATGCTTAAAAAAAGAGTTTTCTCAGATTGGGATTCAAACCATTTTAGGACTTTAGCGTTTGGCTTAACCGAAACCATTTCGGAAATTGTGCAGGTATCAAGCAAATAAGCCATTATTATTCTCCAAAATTGAAATCTCTCGGAAAATCCTGAGGTCTGGTTAAATCAAGTTCTTCGCCAATCAGCGGACTTGTCCGCAAAACTTCGACCAGCGATAAACGCTTGCCGTTCATTTTCTTCCAATCCTCAATTGAAACAACAACTGCGACTTCCGTGTCGTTTCGCCGGATTATCTGCGGTTCGCCTTTTTCCGCCAGACGAATTAAACTACTCAAATTATTTTTGGCATCTTTGACCGTGTGCGACATTTTTTCACCTCACATTTCGCCTTTTGGCTACGTAGCCATTATAACAATTCTATTTTAAATCCAAAATCGCCCAATCGTGCTGCGTCGCGGTTTGTCTGAGTCGAAAATCCGGATTGACAGCGACCGGATGACCAACAATTGAAAGCATCGGCAAATCGGAAATCGAATCGGAATATGAAAAAGACTCGCTTAAATTGATGTTTTCGCGTTCGGCGTATTCGCGCATCCATTTCGCTTTCGTCGCCGATGCCATTACCGGCGGCAAAATCCGTCCGGTCGCGTAACCGTTGACAAATTCCAGACGATTTGCCACAAAATCGTCAATTCCGAGATAATCCATCAAACTCGCGACCGTGAAATCGAGCGCACCGGTCAGCACGATTTGCCGTTGACCGATCTTTTTCGATGTTTTGATGAGTTCAAAAGTGCCGGGAAAAATCGCCGGTTTTAAGACTTCTTCAAAAAGCTCTTCCGAAAAAAACCGCAGACGGTCTTCGGAGAGTCCCTTGTAACTGCGGAAAAAAACCTCGTTAAAAACATTGCGCGAATAAAGATCGGTAAGCCCGAAAAACGGCAGTTTCGCGACCGTTCCCGCGCTCATCCTTAAGGTTTGCCATAATCCTTGCTGACGCTGCGCGTAGAATCCGAGCGTATGCACAAGATTTGTGCTGACCAAGGTTCCTTCCAAATCGTAAAACGCCGCCGATTGTCCGTTTTTGCTCATTATAAGTTTCGTTAAAATACCAAATTGCTTTAGAATGAATAGTCGTTCAGTAACGAAATATAAAAATATAACTTATTTTACCGTTTTTTGGTAATTAGTCCGATGATGAGAAAACATATTTACAGTTTTATTACAATTGGTTTGCTCGTCTTTCTGTCCGCTTCGTGCGCGAAAAAAGTCGAAACCGAACCGCTTGTGACACCCGCCGATGCCGCAAAAATCAGCGAAACCTTGACAAAAAGCGAGGCACTCTTCAAAGAGCGCAGCGAACTGGCAAAATTGCGTGAAGCCGTCAAATCGCTTGCTTCGGTGAGAAACGCGGACGCAAGAAATTTCGAGGTCGAATGGAAATTTGCCAAATTTAATTATTTCTTAGGCAAACAATCAACCGACGAGAAAGAAAAAGAAAAAGCCTTTGAAGACGGCGTGCAAGCCGGAAAGATCGCTTCGCGGATCGAAACCCATAAAGCAGACGGGTATTTCTGGTATGCCGCCAATCTCGGCGAACAGGCAAAAGCCAGTCCCGTGACGGTTGGCGTGAAATCAATTGACGATATTCGTCAAGCAATGAACAAGGTCATCGAAATCCAACCCGATTATCAATCGGCAAGTGCTTACGACGCGCTCGCTCAGGTCGAGCTTTCGACAGCCGGAATGATGGGCGGCAAACCCGAAAAAGCGGTCGAGTATCTGGAAAAGGCATTGACGATCAGCAAAGAAAATACTTATATTTTCCTGCATTTAGCCGAAGCATATATCGCCGTCGGCAAAAAAGCCGATGCGAAAAAACAACTCGAATATCTTTTGAAAATGAAGCCGAATCCCGATTATCTGCATGAATACAACGAAACGACGGAAAAGGCGAAAAAATTGCTTGAAACGAAGTTTTGAAAAAGTCCATAGTCTAGTGGTGCTGGGCTGAAAATTCCCAACAGGGAAAAATCAATTCGTCTGTCTACGAAACACCAAATGTAGTGAGCTTTGACTGTGGTGTTATTTCAGCCCAGC
>JANPDZ010000704.1:0-5474 GCA_031431735.1 Acidobacteriota bacterium
CGACAGATTCCGCTTCTGTCACCCGTCTTCACGGGCTTGAACAAATCTTTTGCATCGCTCCCCGTAGCTCGCGCTACGGGCTACACGCTGACACCCGCTACGCGGGCTAAAATTCAAAAATTGCGTAACATGAGTTATTAATTTCAATTTTGCTTACTGGTTTTCCCGTCTTTGCTCAACAACAGCGCGAATTGACGCAGGACGACGACGACAAAAAGCCGCAGAAACGCACCGCACTTGTTATCGGGAACGCCGATTACACGATTGCGCGCAAACTGGCGAATCCGTCAAACGATGCGACCGATATGGCAAATTCTTTGCGCGCAGTCGGTTTTGAAGTCGTGTCGGGAACGAATCTGAATCTCAAACAAATGACCGACAAAGTGCGCGAGTTCGGTGATAAATTGAAGGTAAACGGCGGAGTCGGTTTGTTTTACTACGCCGGACACGGCATTCAGGTCGGCGGACGCAATTATCTGATTCCGGTTGATGCGGCGATTCCGAGGGAGGACGAAGTTGATTTTAACGCGCTCAATCTCGACCTTGTTCTGCGAAAGATGGGAACGGCGAACAATGGTTTGAATATTGTCATTTTAGACGCTTGCCGCAATAATCCGTTTGCACGAAACTGGAGCAGAGGCGACGATGAAGGAGGTTTGGCGCAAATCAGTGCGCCGACGGGAACATTTATCGCGTATGCAACTTCGCCCGACCGAACCGCTTCTGACGGTAACGGACGCAACGGACTTTACACTTCGGAACTTCTCAAAATAATTAGACAGCCAAACTTAAAAATCGAGGAAACCTTCAAGGAAGTACGCAAAGCAGTTAGTAAATTGAGCGATGGCAAACAAATTCCATGGGATTCTTCAAGCCTAAGCGGCGATTTCTATTTCACCGTGAACGGACAAAAAACTGCTGTAAAAGATTCACCCAAACCCGAGATTAAAACTCCGGCAGTTCAAACGATGGATCCAACAGTTCCGAAAAAAGTAGTAGGCGGAGTTGTAATGGGTAAAGCGATCACTAAGCCAGCGCCGGAATACCCTGCGGCGGCGAAGGCTTCTCGTATAAGTGGACGGGTTACGGTTGAAATTATTATTGATGAAACTGGAAATGTTATTTCAGCTAAAGGCATTGAAGGACATCCAATACTAATAGAGTCTGCTGTGAAAGCTGCCCTACAAGCAAAATTTTCTCCGACCTTGTTAAACGGTCAGGCAGTTAAAGTAACAGAAAGAATTGTTTATAATTTTGCTCCTTTTAAGTAAATCGAAATGACTCATTCTTTTATTGTCAAAGGAAACTAAACTTTTTAGAGTGATTATCTACCGATAACTGAACACATCTCCAAACATTTATTGAAGGAGCAAAAACTAAGATAAAAAAGAAAGCGGGTTTGCTATATTCAAACCCGTTTTTCATTTCTCAGTTTAATAAGCCTTCGCAAAAACCACACGTTTTGCCGATTCTTTGCCCGAATAGACGCAGGTTCCGACTTGTTCGATCGAATTAAAAGGAATACAGCGGATCGTCGCTTTGGTTTCCGTTTTGATTGCCTCTTCGGTTTCGGCGGTGCCGTCCCAATGTGCCATAACGAAACCGCCTTTTTCGATTTGGGCTTTAAAATCTTCCCAAGTATCAACAACAAATGTGTTTTCCTCGCGGAATTTTAAGGCTTTTTCGTAAATTGCTGTTTGAATTTCGTCGAGCAAATTGGCGATGTAATCGGCGATGCCTTCGATGGAACGCGATTCTTTTGTTAATGTATCGCGCCGCGCAACTTCAATCGTAGAATTTTCCAAATCACGGCTGCCTAAACCAAGACGGACAGGCACGCCTTTGAGTTCGTATTCAGCGAATTTCCAGCCCGAACGCTGTTTCTCGTCGTCGTCGTATTTGACCGAAATTCCTTTCGCGTTGAGTTCTTCAAAAATGGGATTGACCGCTTCGGAAATCTTTGCTAAATCTTCAGGCGTTTTATAGATCGGAACAATGACGACCTGAATCGGCGCAAGCTTCGGCGGTAAAACCAGACCGTTGTCGTCGGAATGCGCCATAATTAATGCGCCCATCAGACGTGTCGAAACGCCCCACGAAGTCGCCCACGGATAATCCAGCTGACCTTCTTTGTTGGTAAATTTCACGTCGAAACTCTTGGCGAAATTCTGTCCGAGAAAATGTGATGTGCCGGATTGCAAGGCTTTACCGTCCTGCATCAAGGCTTCGATGCAATATGTATCAACCGCGCCCGCAAATCGTTCGCTCGCGGTTTTAACGCCTTGAATGACGGGCATTGCCATCCATTCTTCGGCAAATGTCGCGTAAACGCCGAGCATCGTTTCGGTTTCTTGAACAGCTTCCGCTTCGGTCGCGTGCGCCGTATGACCTTCTTGCCAAAGAAATTCGGCAGTTCGCAAAAAGATACGCGTCCGCATTTCCCAGCGAACGACATTGCACCATTGATTTATCAGCAGTGGGAGATCGCGCCACGATTGGATCCAGCCTTTGTAAGTGTGCCAAATGACCGCTTCGCTGGTTGGACGAATGATCAGTTCTTCTTCGAGTTTGGCGTTCGGGTCAACGATCAAACCCTTACCGTCAGGATTCGCTTTAAGGCGATAATGCGTGACGACCGCACATTCTTTGGCAAAACCTTCGGCGTGTTCTTCTTCTTTTTCGAGAAAACTTTTCGGCACAAACAATGGAAAATAGGCGTTTTGATGCCCGGTCGCCTTGAACATATCGTCGAGCGCACGCTGCATCTTTTCCCAGATTGCAAAGCCGTAAGGTTTGATGACCATACAGCCTCTGACGGCAGAATTTTCCGCCAAATCGGCGCGTTTGACGATCTCGTTATACCATTCCGAATAATTTTCGCTTCGTTTTGTTAATCCTTTACTCATAATTCAAAAAGGAAAATGATAAAGCAATTTCTGCAAAGACACAATTTGCATTTATTGTTCGCTCCGTTTGATGTTAAATTATCTGATATGGCTTTACCGAAATTAAAAGCGAAACAAGAAAAGCTCTATACGGTTGACCAGTATCTCGAAATGGAGCGCGAAGCCTCAGAACGCCACGAATATATTGACGGCGAGATTTTTCTGATGGCTGGGGAAAGTGATAATCACGGAATTATTTCGGCGAATTTGAGCGGCGAACTGTATATTCAATTAAAAGGAAAAGATTGTCAGGCAAGAATTAAGGACGCGAAAATAAAATCGGGCGGATTTGCTCAAACGGAAGGAAAATCAATGAAAGGAATGTTTTCCTATCCTGATTTGGTGGTTATCTGTGGTGAAGTAAAATATCACGACAAGAAAAAAGACATCATTCTCAATCCGAAAGTCATTATCGAAGTCTTGTCCGATTCGACGGGCAATTTTGATCGCGGCGATAAATTCACAAGGCTTCGGATGTTCAATGAAACTCTGACCGATTATGTTCTCGTTGCGCAGGATAAGCCGCAGGTTGATCATTTTATCCGGCAGGATGATAATAGTTGGAAAGTTTTTACTTACATTGGTTTAGAAAAAGCGTGCCCGATCGAATCAATCGAATGCGAGCTAAAACTAAGAGAAGTTTATGACCGCATCAAATTCTCGAAAAAAACTCTGAGCTTTTTGAAAGAGATAGAAAATATTAAATGAGCGAATTTAAATTGGATTTTCAAGACACCGCAATCGCGTTTGCCGATAAAACTACATCTGCTCTTAAAGAAAAACATCGGCTTTTCAAAATGATGAACTCTCCGATGCTCGTCAGTTTCGGCACCGGTTTGACAAACTTTGCGCTGGCGTGTGGGTTGCCCGTCAAAGGTTTGATAAAACACACGATCTTTGAGCAATTCTGCGGCGGCGAAACGATCGAAGAATGCCAAAAGACGATCGAAAAGCTCGGCGCATCGCACATTGGGACGATTCTTGATTATTCGGTTGAAGGAAAATCCGAAGAAGAAGATTTTGAACACACCAAAGACGAGATCATCAAAACGATCAAACGCGCCAATGATGATGAAAATATTCCTTTTGCGGTTTTCAAAGTGACGGGGATTGCACCGCTCGGAACTTTGGAAAAAGTCAGTTCAGGAATCGAACTTCCTAAAAAAAGCAAATTTAAGTGGGAACGGATCCAGGGGCGTGTGAGCGAAATTTGCGAATATGCAAACTCGCTCAGTCAGCCCATTTTCATTGATGCCGAAGAAACCTGGATCCAACCCGCGATAGACCTGATGGCTGAAAAGATGATGGAGACATACAACTCTGAAAAAGCGATCGTCTATACCACGATTCAGTTTTATCGGGCTGACGCGCTGGAGTTTCTAAAAATATCACACAAAAAAGCAATTGAAAAAGGCTACATTTATGCCGTCAAACTCGTGCGAGGTGCGTATATGGAAAAAGAACGGATGCGCGCTGAAGAGATGGAATATCCGTCGCCGATTCATCCCGATAAAGAATCAACTGATAAGGCTTATGATGCAGCGATTGAATATTGTTTGGATAATGTCAAAACAATTGCATTTGTCGCCGGAACGCACAACGAAAAAAGCGTTCAGCTTCTTGCCCAGAAATTAGAAGCAAAGAAGATCGCGCATAATCACCCGCACGTTTGTTTTTCTCAACTTTTCGGGATGAGCGATAATCTTTCATATATCCTTGCAAAAAACAATTACAATGTTTCAAAATATGTTCCATACGGTCCGGTCAAAGATGCCGTGCCGTATCTATCGAGACGCGCCAAGGAAAATACTTCTGTACAAGGAATGGTGAGCCGCGAATTAGATATGATCGACCGCGAAATCAAGCGCAGGAAAGGATAACATTAGTCGAGAGTCGAGAGTCACGGAAACTTGTTTATTTACAAGATTAAAGATAAAATTCAAAATTTAAGGATGAAAGACTCTTGACTCTCGACTCTTAAAAAACTATGTTTTGTCCAAAATGCGGAAACCCCGAACAATCGCCCGAAACTTATTGCCGGCAATGCGGCAATTATCTGCCTGATTTCGAGAAACCCGGAAAAAAGGAAACTTCGCCCGAAGATCATATAAAAGCCAACGCATTTCTCAATTTATTAACGGCGATCACGAGTCTGACGCTGGCAATTTTACTTTATACTATGTTTCTCGGTAAAGAAGATACGCCCGTCATAATTTTCATCACGGCAGGGTTTCTGACGGCGATGACGGCGTGGCAGATCCAGACATTTTGGCGCACAATTCTATTGCGAAAACATTTCAAAAAGCGCAAAGCGGACGCGGCAAATCAAACTGCCGAATATGTTGAGCCTCAAAATTTTGAATCAATGCCGACCAGAGAACTCTTAAACGACGCTGATCTGAGCAACATTGTGCCTTCAAGCGTGACCGAGAACACAACAAGGCATTTAAGCGAAAAGGTCAAGCGAAAATCATCTTAAACCGGTAATGCGTCAGTGATAAGTTTTAGCGACTGGAGCGCAAGCGTCCC
>JANPDZ010000705.1:0-14910 GCA_031431735.1 Acidobacteriota bacterium
ACAACCATCATTGGCGAAGGAAGTTGATCAGAAAAGACTTTTAAGGCATCCGACATTACCGAAATTGTCTTATACAATATTACCTTAATGGATGATGTTATTTAATTTGTTTTACTTACTTGCCCAACAAACCAAAAAACGAAAAAAACAATCAAAAGAAGCGTCGCCGTAAATAGAAACAGTAATGGAACAGAGGCTTTAGCATTTGGCAAACTATGTTTTAACCGTTCCATCATATACAAAGTATCAGATTAAATGTATTAGACATCTTTCCAAAACAATAATTATAGTGTTTGAGATTTCAGCTCGGTTTGAACCGGCTTCGCGTGCGCTTCGCACGTTTTAGCCACGCTCGTTTACGGCGTGGTTTGATTCTCAACAAGATTATTTGAGGGCGTTTTAACGTCCTTTTCCGATTGGCTTAAGCCACAAGAACAAAGCAAAACGTCCAAAACGCGCTGATTATCATATTTTCTCAATTCAACCCACGCCGTAAACGAGCGTGGCTAACTGCCGCGAAACGCGGAAAGCCTCCTCAACGAGGCTAGAAATCAAAACTCCGGAAACTTCTAAAACCATATTATTTGGAAAGCTGTCTATTAAAAAAATACCAAAGATTCGTAAGCTAAGACACGCTGCCAAATCGGCGTTCACGTTTTTGAAAATCAATGATCGCTTTGAAGATCTCAGCCCGGCGAAAATCCGGAAAAAGCGTCGGCGTTACGTAAAGTTCGCTGTAAGCGAGCTGCCACAGCAAGAAATTCGAGATACGAAATTCGCCGCTCGTGCGGATCAGCAAATCAACTTCGGGCAAATTCCGCGTGTAAAGATTTGCTTCGATGTCCGCTTCGCTCAGATCATCGAGCGATTTTCCTTCCTTCAATAAATTTTTCGCGGCTTTTCTGGCGGCTTCCGTGATCTCGGCGCGTCCACCGTAATTGAGCGCGACGCTCAAGATAGTTCCCGTGTTTTTTGCCGTAAATTCCATCGCTGCCGCGAGTTGTTTCTGCAAATCCGCGCTCAAACCTTCGATCTTGCCGATTGCCTGAAAGCGAATATTGTTTTTATGAACGGTTTTGAGTTCTTTTTTCAGATAAAGCTTGAGCATTTGCATCAAACCCGATACTTCGTCTTCGGGACGCTTCCAGTTTTCGGTCGAAAATGCGTAAAGCGTGACGGCTTTGATCTGCAAACGGGCGCAAGTATCAAGAATCGAACGAACCGATTCCGCGCCTTCGCGATGCCCAAAAATTCGCGGCTTTCCCCGTGCCCGCGCCCAACGCCCGTTGCCGTCCATAATGATCGCAACGTGTTCAGGCAAACGCGCAAAATCAATCTGCGCGAGCAGTTCGGATTCCACGGATTTCGGTTTGACGACTTTGGCGAAGTTTTCGTGCATTAAGAGAATAATTTAACCACAAATTTACACAGATTTACACAGATGATTACTTTGTAAATTAATTTTTCTGATATTTTTTAACGCGGAGAGCGCAGAGTTTTTTATTAATACTTGAATTTACGGAATCATTGTTAAATATCTCCTCTGCGTTCTCTGCGCTCTTCGGCGTTTATCTTAAAAAACTTATTTTACACAGATGATTTAAAGATTTCTTTCCTCAATATCAACAATCGCCGATTTATTGATTTTCCCGTAAATATGCGGATAAATTTCCCGATTCGTCGAAGGTTCGGCAATGAATTTGGCGGTCAAAAAATGTAGATTAATATGCAGAATCAAAACCTTTCCCGCGTTTTTGTAATAGCGCGTCAGAACTTCGTCGAGCTGGTTGCGATAACTGCAATGAATGAAACCTTCGGAGCGCAAACTTTCGGCTTCGTATTCGTATTCGTCTTTGAATTTTTCCCAAGCGTCGGGCAAAACAATGTGATAAATCAGCATAAATCTAGTCGGCTAAAGCAAATTCAACGGCGGCTCGCGCGTGAATCAAGGTCGTGTCAAAACTCGGAACGGGGCAATCTTCGGGTTTGAGCAGCATCGGAATTTCCGTACAGCCGAAAATCACGCCTTCCGCGCCTCTCGCGTGTAAATTCCCGATAATTTCGAGATATTTTTGTTTCGTTTTGTCAGTAAAAATATTTTTGCCGAGTTCTTCAAAAATGGATGAATGAATAAACCGGCGCTCCTTGTCATTCGGAATGATCGTTTCAATTTCGTATCGCGAAAGCCTTTCCTTGTAAAAATCGTTGTCCATCGTAAATTTCGTGCCGAGAAGCGCAACCTTTTTCAGCTTCAGCTTCAAAATTTCTCCGGCGGTCGCATCGGTAATATGAATCAGCGGAATTTTGATTCGCTGCTCAATGAAGTCCGCCGCGATATGAGTTGTGTTTGAACAAAGCACGATTGCTTTCGCGCCCGAGTTTTCGAGATCTTTGGCTATCTTTGATAAAGTTTCCGCGACTTTTTCCCAATTGGTCGTGTCGAAAAGCGATTTCAATTCGTCAAAATTCAAGGAATAAAGCAAGATTTGAGCAGAATTCAATCCGCCCAGTCTTTCAGCGGTCAACTGATTGATATATCTGTAATAATCAACGGTTGAAACCCAAGTCGTACCGCCGATCAATCCTAAAGTTTTCATTCGTAATAAACCTTTAAAAGCGTCAAACCGTGCGCCGGAGCGGTTGCGCCGGCTAAATATCTGTCGCCGCCGACGATTGCCGTTTGAATTGTATCAAAATCTTTTTCGCCGCGCCCGACTTCGAGCAGTGTTCCGGCGATCGAACGCACCATATAACGCAAAAAGCCGTTGCCCGTGATGCGAAATTGAATGATCACGGCTTGCGCCCGCGCGTCCCAATGCGATTCGACCGAAAAATCCGAAATGGTGCGCACCTTGTTTTCGCTGTCGGATTGCGCCGAACAAAACGCCGTCCAATCGTGTTCGCCTAAGAAAAGGCGCGCCGCGTCGTTCATCCGGTTGACATCGAGCGGACGCGCTTCGTGATGCGCGTAACGCGCCCAGAAAGGCGAAATGACCGGCGTATTGACGACGCGGTAAAGATAGGTTTTGCTGCGTGCGGAAAATCGCGCGTGAAAATCGTCCGCCGCTTTTTCGACCGAAAGAATCCGCAGATCACGCCATAGATTTCCGTTGATCGCGGCACGCAGTTTTTCGGGCGTGAACGCGCGTTTCAGTTTGATATTCGCGACCTGACCTTCAGCGTGAACGCCCGCGTCCGTTCTGCCTGAACCGCAGACAAAAACGTCCGCGCCGCCTTCGAGCAAAGACAAAACGCGCTGCAATTCGCCCTGCACCGTGCGTTCGCCCGCCTGCACCTGCCAGCCGTGAAAATCCGTGCCGTCGTATTGGATGAGAAGTTTGAAATTCATTTTGGAAATAATAGTTGAAATCGTTCACAGCAAACAAGCGACGTTTCGTTGAATTCCAAGCCAAATTCCGCCGCTTCTTTTGTAAAATAACGCCAATGACCTTCACGCCAGTCTTCAAGTGTTTGGTCGCCTTCGCCTTCGTCAAAGGCAAACCGAGCGTCCACCTTGTCGAAAGGCAGTCGGCGAATTTCGGTTGTTTGAATGACGCAAAGCGGATTGCCTTCAAAATCGGTGACAACACTGTAACCATCGTCAATCGGCGCAGTTTCCGGATGCATTTCGTTAAATTCGACAAGACTTGCCGTCGCGCGTTTTTTACCGGAAATTACCAATTCGGCAAGTTCCCTCGCCATTTCCGAACTATTGCCGAAAAACCAAACTTGATAAGGCGTTGCGGAATCCAGTTTTGCGGTTTCGCAAAATTGCCCCCAAACATCTTCGATTTCTTTTGTTTTCTCGACCATCGCTTTTGGTTTTCTTTGCAACTTTTACACTTGCCGACTTCCGGGTTTGTAGGCGATGTCGCCGGTTTTGCACAACGAACAATCTTCGGGTTTGTAGCTCGGAACTTCGAGACTGACGAGCGCAATACGCGGAACGCCAACGTCGGCCGCGCCGCCGCTGCGGTCAATGATTGAAGCCGCATTTGTGACGTGCGCACCGCGAGATTCTAAAGCCGCAATACATTCACGCGTCGAACCGCCGGTTGTGATAACGTCCTCGACGACCAAAATTCGTTCGTTTTCTTTAACCGAAAAACCGCGCCTGAGCGTCATTTCGCCATTTTGTCTTTCAGTCCAGATAAACCGGACATTCAAGGCTTGGGCGACGGCGTAACCGATAACAAGTCCGCCGATCGCGGGCGAAGCGACCGTTTCAATATTTGAATCGGTAAAATGTTGCGCAATCGCTTTGCCGAATTTTGCTGCGTCGAACGGATATTGCAAAGCCAAGGCACATTGCAAATAATTCGGGCTATGAAGTCCGCTCGAAAGAATAAAATGTCCTTCAAGCAGCGCGTTTGTCTGGCGGAAATGTTCTAAGATTTGTTCAGAGTTCATAATTTTTGAACTGCCAACTGCCGCTGCCGACTGCCGACAAATCTTTCAGCTTCCTAAAATCGGCCGCGGATCGAAATATCCGATTGCTTCGGTGATTTTTCCGTCACACACGCGAAACTTTTCTAAAATTGTAACAATTCCAAAAACGCCGTCAACCTCCCAATGCGTGACGACAAAATCGTTTTCGCAAACGTGACTGAGAATGCGAATATCTTTTATCGCGGGCAAAAATCCGGATAAAAACGCTCTGAAATTTTCCGCGCCGCTATGTTTTCCGGCAATCGGATCTTCAAATTCGATATCGTCGGCAAATGGCGCGAGGCTCAGGTCTTTGACTTTTAAAGCATTCAGATAAGCTTCGACCGCTTTGATATTTTCTTCTTTCATAACTAAAATCTCCTAAAATATGCGTAAAATCCTTTATTCGTTTTGTTTATGCTTGCGGTTTCAATTTTTCACGCTAAAATCAAGAAGAGATGGCGACATATCCTAACTTAATATCTGATTCATTATTAATCAACGAAACGATTCAACTTTTACAATCCTCAGGCGGTCGGGCTTCGGCTGTCAAGGTCGTTGATTATGTTATGAAGATCCGCAAACCCGCACCGGATTTAGCAAAAACGCTCGTTTCGGATATGATCGAAATTGATCCGCGTCTCCAAATGAATGACGACACGGTCGAACTTGTTGAGAAAAGCTTTGCCAATCGGGATTTGAGCGAAACCGATTATGTCGTCTTTGACTTTGAAACGACCGGCGCGAAAACTCCGCCGTGCCGCGTGACCGAAATCGGTGCGTATCGCGTGAAAAACGGCGCGATCGGGGATGAATTTCATACTTTGGTCAATCCCGAAACGCCGATTCCTTTTTTTATCACGCAACTGACGGGAATTTCCGACCGAATGGTCAGATACGAACCGAAATTTCACGAAATTGCCGCTGATTTTCTTGATTTTATCGGCGATTCCGTATTGGTCGCGCACAACGCAAATTTCGATATGCGTTTCTTGAATCACGAAATCGGCAGAATTTACGAAAATTTTCGCGTTGCCAATCCTTTCTTGTGCACTGTGCAGCTTTCGCGCAAATTATTGCCGCACATCGAAAATCACCGGCTCAATACGGTCGCCAATTATTTTTCCGTGTCGCTTGTCAATCATCACCGCGCTTCGGACGATGCCCGCGCCACCGCGCATATTTTTATCAATCTGCTTGAAGACCTGCAAACTCGCGGCGTGAACGATCTGGCAAGTGCCAAAAAGCTGAAAGTTTAAAAGTGAAAATGTTTAAGAGTGAAAAAGTGGAAAAGTTTGGTTGAAAGTTAATCAACGAATCTTTTTCACCTTTTCACTTTCAAAATGCTAAAATGTTTGTTTTGATAAAAACCGAGAGAAGTTTTTTATGTTAGATAATTACAAATTACCGCCGACCAATCAGCAAAACCTCGATATCCGCTCGACACCGCGCGCGGAAATGAATCTCGTGGCGCTCGACACTTTCAAATACGAATACGCGGGACGCGAAATCTGGATTGATTTCGAAATTCCCGAATTTACGGCGATTTGCCCGTTTTCCGACTTTCCCGATTTTGCCGTCATTCGTTTGAAATATGTTCCCCGAGAACGCTGTATCGAACTTAAAAGTCTGAAACTTTATATCAATTCATTCCGCGAAGTAAAAGTTTTTCACGAACACGTTATCAATATTATTTTGGAAGATTTCGTCAAAGCGTGCGACCCGTTACAGGTCGAACTGGAAGGCGATTTTCACGTGCGCGGGAACATTAAGACGATTATTCGCGCCAGCTATTCTAAGGGATGAGGGATTCATAAGGGATGAGGGATTCATAAGGGATGAGGGATTCATGAGGGATGAGGGATGAGGGATGAATAAAACGATTGTGACAGTGAAAGTTGCTCTTTAATTTTTTTATTAATCAAGGAAAAAGAATGACAGATGAAGAATCAAGAAATGCTTTAAATTCATCCCTCATCCCTTATGAATCCCTCATCCCTCATTAATGACTGACCGCCGCTAAAACGCACGGCTGTGTCTCCAAATGTTTGGTGCAGGCTTTTTCGATCAGTTCGTTGAGTTTTCTTTCGATGGTTTTTCCGCCCGCCAAATCGGCATTGGTAACTTCCGAAACTATTAGAAACCGCGCTTTTTCCAGAAAAGTTTGTTCACGGAACGAGAGTTTTTTTTCGTGGCTGAGAAAAGTCAGTTTTTTCAGCACGTCGGCGGCTTCAAAAACGTCGCCGGATTGCAGTTTCAAGGCATATTCGCGGGAACGGATTTTCCAGTCGCTCGAAACATCGCTGAAATCCGCGCCGATAAATTCGATCAATTTCCGATATTGTTTGGTTGAAATGACAGGACGAATTCCAACCGCTTCGGCATTCGCGGTCGGTACAAAAATTATCGAATTATCACTCAAAACGCGCAGAAAATAATAGTTTAACGAATCATTACCGTTTTCGCGTTTTTTAATGTCTTCGACGACGCACACACCTTGAGTTGGATACGCAACCTTTTGCCCGATACTCAATTCCATATTGTGTCTCCTCTGTCGAAAATTCCAAAGATGCGAAAATGCGCGAATACTCAAAATAACTTCGCCGTGTAAAAGAGCCTTTGCCGCGTTTGTGTAACTTCACTATAACACAATCGGGGCAAACTTGGAAAGAAGATTAAAATTGTATTTTACGCAGCATTTTTCGGCAGCTCAATGGAAAATGTCGAGCCTTTGCCAAGTGTTGAGATGACGGAAATCTCGCCGCCGTGAAGCAGGGCAAGATGTTTGACGATTGCCAAGCCGAGACCTGTTCCACCGATTTCGCGTGAGCGGGCGCGGTCGGTGCGGTAGAAACGTTCGAAAATCCGTTGGAGATGTTCGTTGGAAATGCCTTCGCCCGTATCGGTAACGGAAATAATATCGTGTGCCGTGTCTTGGGCGTGGCTGACTGTTATAATTCCGCCTTCGCGGTTAAATTTGATCGCGTTGTCAATCAGATTTGTGAGCATTTGCTCCAACCGCACGGCATCGGCAAAAACGATTGTCTCCTTCGGCACTTCGTTGATCAGTTTGACCTGTCTTTCTTCGGCTTTATTGGACAGATTCGTAAAAACTTCTTCCGTCAGATTCGACAGATTCGATTTTTTCGGTTCGATGGCGATCTTACCAGATTCGATTGACGAAAGTTCGAGAATATCGTTGATCAAATGATGCATTCGCTCGGCATTGCGGCGAATTACGCTCAAAAAGCGCAGATTGTTTTCCTCGTCTTCAATCGCGCCGTCTTCGAGCGTTTCGACAAACGCGAGAATCGAGGTCAAAGGCGTCCGAAGTTCGTGCGAGATATTCGAGAGAAACTCTTGACGGACATTTTCGAGCCGTTCGATCTGCGAAATATCGTAAAAAATCCCGATTGCGCCCTTTTTTTCGTCGATTTCGATTGGCGCAATTCGGACATCGTATTTTCTATCCGTTCCGACAATTTCGAGTCCGACATCCGAAATTTTTTCTTCTTCGAGGGCTTTGCGAAAGGCTTCGTGAAGATTCAGATCGCGGATAACTTCGCTCAGACGTTTGTTTTCAAGTACACCGTTTTGGCGGGCAAAAGCATCGTAAGCCGCTTTGTTGGACGCAAAAATGCGCGTATCTTCACCGATCACGATGACGCTTTCACGCATTGTTTTGAGCAATTTATTCAAAGTTGTGCGGGTTTGATTTGTCTCGGTTTGCTTGTTTGAAAACCAATTATTTAGAAAACTCATTTTTGACCGATAAACCGATAACCGACACCGACGACTGTTTCGATACAATTTCCGCAATCGCCTAATTTTTGCCGCAGACGGCGAATGTGTACGTCGAGCGTGCGCGTGTCGCCGAAATAACTGTAACCCCAAACATTGTCAAGAAGTTGTTGGCGCGTTGCGACGCGTCCCGTGCTTTTCACCAAATGGACGAGCAATGCAAATTCCTTGCGTGTCAGTTTAACATTCGTGTCGCCGCAATTGACACGCATATCAGCAAAATCAATCGCGATGCGGTCGTCTTTGTAAATCTCTACGGTTGTTTCGGTTGTCCGACGCAAAACGGCGCGAACCCGTGCGACGACTTCTTTGACCGAAAAAGGTTTGATGATGTAATCGTCCGCGCCGATGTCGAGCCCGGCGATCTTATCGGATTCGGCGGCTTTTGCAGTGAGCATAATGATCGGCGTTTTCTCCGTCAAAGGTTCGCGCCGCAGCCTTCGGCAAAGTTCCATTCCGCTCATTCCGGGCAACATCAGATCGAGCACGATCAGCGATGGCGGATTTTTTTCGTTGAGCGCGAGACGCAAACCTTTTTCGCCTGATTCGGCAATCACCGGCGTAAAACCTTCGCGCCGAAAATTGTATTGCAAACTTTCGGCAATGTCCGAATCGTCTTCGATAATTAAAATTTGATACATATTTCGATTGTGGATTGTGGATTTCGGATTTCGGATTTGTTTCATAGAAAACACGAATATATCACTTTAGACAAATCCGCAATCCGAAATCCACAATCCACAATCTCATTGGTGTTTGATAAAAACAGCTTCCCTCATATAAACCGTCATTTCGCAAATGTCTTTGACATAATCGCCGATTCTCTCCAGATTTTTGGCGACAAACAAAAGCCGCGCCAGCCGCTTTGATTTGCCGGCATCCTGCGACATTGTTTCCATCAATTTGCGAACAAGACAGTCGTAAATTTTGTCAACTTCGGCATCTTTCGCGATCAATCCGCGTGCCTTTTCCGAATCGTTCGACGTAAAAGCATCAAGTGCCTTTTGCAGCATTTCGAGTGCGCGTTCCGCCATTTCGCTGAGTTCGCCGTAGGTTTTCAGTTCCGGTTCGTCGTTAAGTTCCAGAGCCGCCCGCGCAATGCTCGAAGCGTGGTCGCCGATGCGTTCTAAGATAGGCGTGATTTTTGTGATCGAAATAACGAGCCGCAGTTCGCGTGCGACGGGCCGTCTTAAAGTTAAAACCTCAACGCTCAGACGATCAATTTCGAGTTCCAAACTGTCAATCACGTCGTCGCGTTCAAGCACCTGATTGGCAACGTCGCTGTCGCGTTGAACAAGCGCGTGAATCGCTCTTTGAATTGATAGTTCGACCTCACCCCCCATCAGCAGCAAGCGATCGCGCAATATATCCAGTTCGCGTTCCAGTAGTTTTCTTTGCTCCATTATTTAACGACTTTAGAACAAAATTTCAAATAACGAAAGTGCCTGTTCGTTTGAAATGA
Source organism: Acidobacteriota bacterium (assembly GCA_031431735.1). Classification (GTDB taxonomy): domain Bacteria; phylum Acidobacteriota; class Blastocatellia; order Pyrinomonadales; family Pyrinomonadaceae; genus JAFDVJ01. The sequence continues at coordinate 9,692 of JANPDZ010000705.1, forward strand.
AATCGAAGAATATTACACGGATTTTAAGGCGATGTGAACAAAGTGTTAAAAAGATGTTAATTTGCGCAAATTTCAGATAAAAGCCGGACAACTTCGGAATAGATGAAAAGTGAAAGATTGCTTTCCGGCAGACTTATCACCCTTCACTTATTCCGAATCGTTTTGTCTTTCAATTATCTAAAATTTGCGATAGCTGAATAAACCAGAAAGAAGCTATTAAAAAACTATTCCAGCGCAGATTTTTTCATTTCTTCTTTGGGATGAATGAGAAATTCCAGTTCGTTTGAAACTGCGTCAAGCTCGTGCCAACTTTCGATGTCGAGATTGATTTTAGCGAGTGCGGCGGTCGGCATTGAAACGGTTTCGCCGGTCAGCATTCGCACCAGATTTTCAAATCCCGGATTATGACCGATGAGCAAAACCGACTGGTAAATATCATCAAATTCGCGGATCAGATTGAACAAAGCGAGCGGACTGGCTTCATAGATTCGCTCGTCAAACGTGATCGGTTCAGAAATTTCGGCAAGTTCTTTGACCAAAACGGCGGTTTGTTTGGCGCGTTTGGCGGGCGAACTGATGATAATTTGCGGCTGCAGATTTCGATTGTAAATCAGTCCGCCGATAAATCTGGCGGCATCGAGACCGCGCGAATTTAACGGGCGTTCAAAATCGGACAAGTCTGAATTATCCCAGCTTGATTTGGCGTGGCGCAGAACAAAAAGTGTTTTCATCGAACCTTTTTTCGCCTCAAACCACGGCGAAATGAAAAACCTTAAAGTTAAATTTGGATAAAATTACACTACAGAAAACTTCAATATCTTAATATGAATTGAAAAGAAAAATCCATCGCATTTGTCAAAAATATTCAATCGCCGCAAATAGCCGTCTCATTTTCTTCGCAAAGCACGATCGGCGCGGGTTTGGCAAGCGCGTTCAAGGTCGAGAAAATTAGTTTACGGACACTCTTTTTCTCGCCGGCTTTCAATAAAATATCGGTCAGCGAAATAACTCCGAGCAATTCTTTAAACTGATTCGTCACACATAGTCGTTTGACCTTGTATTTTCGCATTCTCCGCAGAACGTCTTTCAAATCGTCTTCCATCGCACACACCACTGGCGCGCGAAAATTCATTTCACTTGCCTTTATTTGCGAGGTTTGCCGGTTGCGGGTCGCGGCGGCGATGCAAATGTCGCGATCAGTAATTACGCCGACGACCCGCTTTTCCGAATCAACGACCGGCACAATACCGCAATCTTTCTCCCACATAATTTGCGCCGCATTCGTCAAATCATCTTCCAAACGGCAAAATCCGACTTCAATCGTCATTACTTCAAAAACTTTCATAAACCTTTATTAGAAATTCCGTGTAAATATGTTTTATTATCAACTTAAAAGATGAAAACACAAACCATCGCCGCCATTGACATCGGCTCAAATTCGCTTAAACTCGCCATCATCCAAGCCGCCGCGAGCAATTCCTTTACGGTCATTTCGCAGGAGCGCGAGCGCGTCCGGCTCGGACACGAAACTCTGAAAACACATCGTCTTTCCCCGGAAGCAATCAATCTCTCGGCGGACGCGATCGCCAAATTCCGTTCGATCGCCGAAAGCCGCAACGCCGATTCAATTATTGCCGTTGCCACAGCTTCCGTTAGAGAAGCCGAAAATTCTTCCGAATTTGTCAACGAAATCGAAAAACGCACCGGCGTGACGGTCGAAATTCTTTCATCGCTCGAAGAAGCGCGGCTCATCGGCATTGCCGCCGCACAAAACTTTAATCTTCAAAAAGGCTCGCTTTTGAATATTGACATCGGCGGCGGATCAACCGAACTTTCATTAATGCGCGACGGCGAACCGCACAAACTTTTTTCGATGAAGCTCGGTGCGGTCGGTTTGACCGAAAAATTTATCGTTTCAAATCCGCCAAAGAAAAAAGAACTCGAAAATCTACGCCTTGAAATTGCTTTCGCGCTCGAACATCCGTTACGCAAAATAAAGAACGAAACGTGGCAGATTTCCACCGGAACTTCCGGCACGATATTGAATCTTGCATCGCTTCTCAATTTTCAAAATGGTGAAAACACACAGCAAAAACCGTCGATTTCAATAAAAAAACTGTCTGCGCTCAACGAGATGCTGGCGCGGATTTCGCTCGAAGAACGCGTTAAACTTCCCGTCATCAGCGCACAACGCGCCGAAGTCATCGTCGCGGGCGGGCAAATTTTGGAAAATGTGATGCGGGCTTTGAAAATCGAAACTCTGCAGCCTTGCGTTTTTGCACTTCGTGAAGGCGTGATCATTGATTACTTGCGCGAAATCGAAGCCGAATCGCTGCCGCCTGTTCCCGACGTTTTGGACACCAGACTGCGCGGCGTTTTTGCGATCGGCCGGCGTTACGGCTATGAAGAACGCCACGCGCTTCAGGTTGCCGATTTGGCGGAAAAGATCTTTGACCAGATCGCGCCGCTTTATAATCTGCAGCGTCACTGGCGGACGCTTCTTTCCGCCGCCGCGCTGCTCCACGATGTCGGCTATCATATCTCGCACGAATCGCATCACAAACATTCGTTTTATCTCATCAAACATTCGGAAATCACAGGATTTTCGGAGCCCGAAAAACTTTTCATCGCCAATATTGCGCGGTATCATCGCGGTTCTATGCCAAAGGAATCGCACACGGATTTTATGAAACTGCTTGAAAAAGACCGCAAACCTGTCGCCCAACTCGGTGCGATCTTGCGGCTTGCAGACGCGCTCGACCATGGCTACGAAAACCGTATCAAAAACATCAAATTCAAACGCAGCGCACAAAATTTAACTTTTACATTGATCTCAAACGAAGACTGCAAAGCGGAACTCCAAGCCGTCGCGCAAAAAAAAGATATGTTTGAAGCCGCTTTCGACTGCAAGCTCGAAGCATCGGCTGTGTCGGCTTAAATTACAGATCGACAAAGTTTCGGGTGTAATTAAAAGTGCGACTCAATAATCGTCAGTTTCAAAATTGGACGGTAATAAGACAAAAGTGCAACTATATTTTACGGTAATGATTACAGTACCTACAAAATATGGACACCAAAATCACTCTCATCCAGGTTTAAATTGAAAAAGTCGCACTTTTAATTACACCCCAAAGTTTCTCTTGTAAGTGTACGGTTCTTGCAAAGTCAGAAAACGCGGGCGCAAAGCACAATGGCATTAAGTTAAGCAAAAATTCGGCATCAATTGTAAAACAGGCTGTTAGCCTGTTTTAATTTTGCGCCGCTAACCTGTTGATAATAAAGGAAAGCCGGGAAAACAGGCTAACAGCCTGTTTTACGTTTTTTGCTTAACTTAATGCCATTGTGCTTTGCGCCCGCCCAAGTTACATTCAGGATCAGGATCGGGAAAATCTCTGACTTTGCAAGAGCCGTGCGGATTTCCCGGGTTAAAAAATAAATCCGTTTTATTCATGTTCATTTACGATTAATTTCTCTTGTTTTGCCGATAAACTTGCTCTTTCCGTGCAAAATATCGTAAATTTGATTCGCTTCAACTCTTTTCAAAATCATAAATCGGAGAATTTTTTATGCTGACGCTTTTGGCAATCGTCTTTTTGTTCTGGCTCGTTTTCGGATATTTTGCGTATGGCCGCTGGATTGCAAAACAGTTTACGCTCGACGACACGCGCGAAACGCCCGCCAACGCGGTCAACGACGGCGAAGATTTTGTGCCGACGCCCGCCTTTTATCTGTTCGGACAGCATTTTTCGGCAATCGCGGCGGCCGGTCCGATTGCCGGTCCGATTTTGGCGTGTCAGGCATTCGGCTGGCTGCCGTGTCTGCTGTGGATCGCGCTCGGTGTCGTACTGATCGGCGCGGTTCACGATTTTTCTTCTCTCGCTTCGTCGGTTCGGCACGGTGCCCAATCAATTGCCGAAATCACTCGCGAAAAGCTCGGAAACGGTGCCGGCCGCGCCATGATGGCGTTTATCTGGATTGCTCTAATTTACGTGATCGTCGCATTTACCGACATCACGGCGGGAACTTTTGTCGCGGGCGACGAGGCTTTGCAAGGCGCCAGCGCATTCAATCCGGGCGGCGCGGTGGCGATTGCCTCGGTGATGTATCTGGGTTTGTCAATCATCTTGGGGTTGGTCGAAAGATTCCTGAAACCGCCGCTTTGGCTTTCGACGATAATTTTTGTTCCCGCGACTTTTGCGCTTTCTTATCTCGGCACAAAATTTTCAACCGTTCTACTTCTTGATCATATTTCGTGGTCGGTTTTGATTCTGATTTACTGCGTCGCCGCGTCGCTCGTACCCGTTTGGGCGTTGCTTCAGCCGCGCGGTTATTTAGGCGGATTCGTGCTTTACGCGGCGATCGCGGTCGGGTGTATCGGTGTTTTCTTTGGCGATTACGACATTGTGCAACCTGCCTTTAAATCGTTCGATGTCGGCGGAATGACGGGAACGCTCTTTCCGTTTTTGTTCGTGACGATCGCTTGCGGCGCGTGTTCGGGCTTTCACGGACTTGTTTGTTCGGGAACGACTTCAAAACAGATTGACAAGGAATCGCACACCAAATCGGTCGGCTACGGCGCGATGCTTGCCGAAGGTTTTGTCGCGTTTATCGCGCTCGTGACGATTATGATCATCGCTTCAGACGCGGCAAAAGGCGTTTCGCCCGGCAAGATTTACGGCAACGGAATCGGTAATTTTCTGACGCTGATTATCGGCAAGGAAAACATAAATTTCGCTATTACCTTCGGTGCAATGGCTTTTTCGACCTTTGTTTTCGATACTTTGGACGTTTCGCTGCGTTTGGGAAGATATATCGTGCAGGAACTTTTCGGTCTGAAAGGCAGAATCGGTGCGATCATCGGAACACTTGTCACGGTCGCTCTACCGTTTTGCCTGATATTTTTCGCCAAGTCGGGTTCTTATTTGGATTTCTGGTCGCTGTTCGGCGCGTCTAATCAACTGCTCGCGGCTCTGACGCTGCTTTCGATTACCGTCTGGCTTTATCACGCCCGTAAACGCATCGCCTTTACGCTTTTGCCGATGCTTTTTGTTTTGACGATCACGCTCTGGGCATTGGTCAGTCTGGTCATCGGAAATTTTCGCGCGTCAAACGGTTTTGACGTGAAACTCATCAACGGCATCGCTTCTTTAGCATTGATTTCGTTGGCGATTTACATTGTCGTTACGGCAATTTTGAAATTGCGAAGAGAAAGACAATTA
>JANPDZ010000706.1:0-1842 GCA_031431735.1 Acidobacteriota bacterium
GCTGATAAAGGTCGAGATTGTTGATCAGAACGCTGCCACCCGACGCCGGGCGCATTCCGTTAAGCGCGTCCATAAAGGTCGATTTGCCCGCGCCCGAAGGTCCCAGAAGTCCGACAAATTCGTTCGGCATGATCGAAAGCGAAACATTATCAAGCAGCTTGATCATTCCGCCGCCTGAACGATTCTTTACTTCCTTGGTGATATTGACCGAATCAATCCGCGTTTTCGACCGCGTGTCGAAAATTCCGATCATTCCCGCCTGATCGATCTGCAGCATAAACGAACCGATCTGCACCGCGTCGCCGGGAAAAATTCCCTGCCGCGCAACGCGCATACCGTTGACATAAACGCCGTTCGTCGAATTAAAGTCTTCGATGATGATGCCGGTATTGCTTTGCACGAGCCGCGCGTGGCGATTTGAGATCTGCAAACCGTCAAGCACAATATCGTTGTTTTCGGCGCGCCCGATGACCAATTCCTGTTTGCTGCCAAAGGTCAAAGACATCAAAAGCGTCGGCTTTGTCGAAGAATCGAGCGAGATCTTTTGGGAAATATTGCCGATATTCGCGACCATCGTTTTCGAACCGATGTCTTCCAAATTGGGCGACGGCGCAATTTGACTGGCGGCAACAGCGCGTTGTCCGGCGAGACTTGACCCTTTCGGCGCGATCCGCGACGGCAGATTAAATCGCATCACGGGACCGCTGACACCGAGCTGAATTTCGTCGTTGTGATAGATCGGCGTTTGGGTCGAAATGCGCTGTTCGTTGACCAGCGTGCCGTTAAAACTGTTATTGTCGGTCAACAGGTAATTTCCGTTGACGTTGGTTATCTGGGCGTGTTTGCGCGAAACCATGACGGCCGTTGATTCAAAAACAATATCGCAGGTAGGATCGCGTCCGAGCCAGATCGCCGGATTCGTGATCTTAAAAGGCACGAGATGGATGCTTGACCCGACAAAATCAAGCTGCGCCGGAATTGACGGACTTTGAACATTCGGCACAGATTGCGGCGATTGTCCAAGGTTTTGCGATAACGGTTGAGAATGTTGGATCGGCGGCGGATTGAAGGCTTGCGATTGTTGCGCCTGAACAATCGGCGGCATCACCTGATCAACTTCAAACCAAACGACGCGCACCGTCGGACCTTGCGTGCCGAATTGCAAAACGCTTCCGACCGCAACTTCGATCGTCCCGACCACTCGCTGCCCGTTCAGATAAGATCCGTAACTTGAATTCAAATCAAACAGCAACCATTTTCCGCTCTCAAATCGCAATTCAGCGTGTTTGCGCGAAACCATCGGATATTTTGTATTGTCGAAAATGATTTGACATTCGACCGGATCGCGTCCAATGCGAACAATCGGTTGACTAAAAGACTTTTCGGACACTTGAGAGCCATTTTGCTCTTCGGCTAAAACAATTTTCATTGGAGTTCAGTATTTCAGATTAAAGTATCGTTAGAAATTGCCTTAATTCTAGCCTAAACCGCGCAAAACAAAAAGCGTAAGGCATACATTTCCTTACGCTTTCGATTAAAAACTTTTGTCACTCAAGGAGTTCGCGAACAAAATGTGTTATGAAACAAATTTTGCTGCCGCGCCTTGGAGAATTATTGAAGAATCATAACTGATTAGGTCTTTGGTTTTTGGTCTTTGGTTTTTGGTTTTATTTGATGCAAACCCGTTGATTTTCATTCAAGACTCCAAAAAATAAGCGGGCATAGTGAGAAATTCAATGCCAATCGGCAATTTCTTTCAAAAACCAAAAACTAAAGACCAAAGACCTAAACAATTACCAAATTTGGACTTATTAAACTCACCCGCGTAAACTGCGTCCGACG
>JANPDZ010000707.1:0-7012 GCA_031431735.1 Acidobacteriota bacterium
GTCGTCGGCAACTCGCACGCCTTTGCACCGATTTTATAATGACCGACTTTTCCCCAATATTCGCTGTGACCGATATTCCAATCCGACAAAATATCAACGTCGAGTTCGCGGCAAACCGTGCTGAGACAGGTTGCCAACGCAAAACGAAATTGCGATTCGCCGTCGCGGTCGAGAAACGTATGTCCGCCCCATTGCAGCGCAAGCGGACGGAAACGGCGTGCGCGGATGCCTTTTTCAACATCCAACGCTTTCGGATTTTGATCTTCAAGAGATTTTTTATCGTCTTCGGGAAATAGTTGCGGGTCGTAAAACCAAACCGTTCCCGAATCGCCGGGCAGAGTGCGAAGCGGCGTTTTCTCGTCAAGCTGACCAATCAGCAAATCGCTGATGTAATCAAAACCGCCGACTGATTTATAACGATAAAAAAGTCCTTCGATTTTGCCGACCAACTCGCCCGACGCGCCGCCGAAAGCTCTGACGGGCGAACCGATCAGATCAAGCGTAATATTATTGCGGTGGAGACTGATTAAATCGCCGATCTCACCGATGCCGAAAACCTGCGCCGTCCATTGATTGACATCTTCAACCCGAACCAAGCCTGCGTCCAGATTCGAATACGCCTGCGTGCCTGCCCAACCCGGATAAACTTCGCAGAAGGGTTTTTTACCGGTTTGGTTATAATCGGTCTCACCGATTTTTACACGTTTGCCGTCAATAAACGTGAAAATATGACGGCCGATGCTTTCAGTTTCGCGCCTAATTCCCGTTACGTGGCGATTTGTCAGAGCATAAACCGAATCGCCGTCTGTTACCAGACAACCGATCGAACCGATATGCTGTTGTCCCTGAGTATCGGTCATTAAAGGATAACCGCCGCCGACAAGTTGCGCGGGAAAACTTAGATCTTGCAAAGGCGGCGGCGCATATTCTTCCTTTTCCGCAAAAATTACACAAGTTCTGACAACTCTTCCGTCCGACAAGTAAAGATAACGCGGCACAATCTGGTCAGGGTCTTGTTTGACAAGTTCTTCCTGCGTCATCCATTCTTTGACGAAAACCAAAACGCACGGATACGACCATTCTTTGACAACCGAATTTGCCAATGTTCGTTCGGGCGAATTTTTGCGCGACTTAACGGCGGTCGGGTCATTGATATCAGGATCTTTCAGGCGAATGCGGTAGAGTCCGATAGCGGTTGCGACAACATTTTCCAAATTTGCCAGATGAACGTGATAAACATCCCGCGCTTCCAGCAAGTCTTTGACCGAAAGCGATTTAAAATTCCGACGAATCGGTGAATTTCTCTTCATAAATTTCTCCTTTTAAATCAAAAAAATTAGTTTTCATTAATATATGTGATTTTCTTGCAAAATCTTACAACAAAACTTACTTTTTGGGTTTTTCTAAAGGCCAAAACAAAAATTATCATTGGATATGGTTGCACAATAACTTCGTATTTCTTACGTTTAATCTATGAAAGCAGTTTATGTCAAGGAATTCGGCGGCGCGGAAAACTTGGAAATCCGCGAGGTTGAAAATCTGCCGCCGCCAAACGGAAAAGAGGTTTTGGTCAATGTCAAAGCATCGGCATTGAACCGCGCCGATCTTCTTCAACGCAAAGGTTTTTATCCCGCTCCGACTGGTTTTCCCGAACGGATTTTAGGTTTGGAATTTGCGGGCGAAGTTGCCGAAATTGGCGGGGAAGTTACAAATTTCAAGATCGGCGACCGCGTTTTCGGCATCACGGCCGGCGGCGCGCAAGCCGAATTTCTTTTGTCGGACGAATCTTTACTCGCCAAAATTCCCGAAAATCTAAGTTTTACCGAAGCTGCCGCCGTTCCCGAAGCCTTCATCACCGCGCAAGACGCGATTTTTACGCTTGGCAATTTGCAATCAAACGAAACGCTTTTGATTCACGCTGTCGGTTCGGGTGTCGGACTCGCCGCGCTACAACTGGCAAAGGCGCGAAACATTAAGGTTTTCGGAACTTCGCGCACGGCTGACAAACTGCAAAAATGCGATAAATTAGGACTCGATTTCGGGCTTGTGACAGGAGGCAATTCGGTTCAGTCAAATCCGAATATTTTTGCCGAACTCATTCAATCACTGAACAACGGCAAAGGCGTTGACGTAATTTTGGACTTGGTCGGCGCAGGATACTTTCAGGCGAATCTCGAAAGTCTGAATGTCAAAGGAAGAATTATTTTGGTCGGCACGACAAGCGGCGCGCGCGCGGAAATCAATTTCTCGCAAGTTATGTCGAAACGCCTGAAAATTATCGGAACGGTTTTGCGCTCGCGCCCAACCCAAGAAAAAGCCGAAGCGACGCACAAATTTGCCGAAGAGGTCGCGCCGTTGTTTACGAGCGGCAAATTAAAGCCGAATATTGACAAAGTTTTTAAGATCGAAAAGGTCAGAGAGGCGCACGAATATCTCGAATCAAACGCGAGTTTCGGCAAAGTCGTTTTGGAATTTTAGAAACGAGTTTGGCGCAAAGAAAATCCGGCACAGTAATTCTCCGCGTCGCCACGTCCCTAAGTTGCTCTGTTGTTTATTCTGGCGGCGGTTTCATCGGTCACAATGCAAAGTCCCGAAACACCGCGTGCTTCGAGTTCTGTCATTTTTTGCTCAGCGTCAGCATAAGTTAAACTGCTTGCTTCGCATTTTTCAAACGAAATGACCGACCAAAAGGCTTCGCGCAATTCGTTCGGGAAATCTTTGGTCGAAGCGTTTATTTCAACTGCCGGAGCAACATTTTCAGGGGCATTTTGCGCTTCTTTCGGATTTTCCTTTTTTTTAGCTGCCATTTCCAAAACTTCCATCTTTTTAAACCTAAACTTCTAAGGTTTTCCCAAACATAACACAATGTTTATAAAATTGTAAAAGTTTTAACAACATTGGTTTTTCAGAAAATTAGTGCCACAAAAGATTTAAAAATGAATGAGTGTTCATTTACGGCTTCAAAATGAATGACCATTCAGTTATACTTTTCGTCTATGAGTTTCAACGAAACAGTTTTTATGACGGGTTTTCCCGGATTCATCGCGCATCGGCTGGTTGAGCGTCTGACAAGTCAAGACACGCAATTTTTCCTGCTTGTGCAAAAACAATTTACCGAAAAAGCGATGCGTGATATTGAGCAGATCTCGGAAAAAACAAGCATACCGCTCGAAAATTTCGCGATCATCGAAGGCGACATCACGCAGAAAAATCTCGGGATGTCGGAAGAAGATTTGAAAACTGTGCTATCGGAAACGACCGATATTTTTCATCTGGCGGCGATTTACGATCTGGCGGTCAAGAAGGACCCGGCGTATCTCGTTAACGTCGAAGGCACGCGCAATGTCAATGAATTTGTCAAAAATGCGCCGAATTTGCGGCGTTACAATTACATTTCGACGTGTTACGTGGCCGGCAAACGAAATGGCGAGATTCTCGAAAACGAACTCGAACACGATGCCGGTTTTCGCAATTTTTACGAGGAAACAAAATATGTTGCCGAAATGGAAGTCGAAAAACTCAAAACGGAATTGCCCGTCACGATATTTCGTCCGTCGGTCGTTGTCGGTGATTCGCGCACGGGCGAAACGGCGAAATACGACGGTATTTATTCGATTATTTTTTACCTCAGAAAATTTCCGTCGCTTTTGCGCTTTGTCAATGTCGGCAACAAGATCGTCAAACTCAATCTCGTGCCGGTGGATTTTGTCGTCGAAGGTATCGCGGCACTCTCAAAAGATGAAAATGCGGTCGGCAAAACCATCGCGCTCGCCGATCCGAATCCGCTTTCGACCGAAGATATCTGCAACGCGATCATCGAGGCAATGACCGGCAAAAAATCGGTCATCACGCCGCCGCCTAAATTAATTGAATTTTCCCTGAACCTGCCGTTTTCGCCGATCTTGACGGGGTTGCCGCACTACGGCGTCCCGTATTTTTTTCTGGTTCAGACGTATGACACAAAAGTTTCGGAAGAACTTCTCAAAACGCATAACATCGCGTGTCCGGGTTTTAAGGATTACGCAAAAAATCTGATCGCGTTTGTCGAAAAACATCCGAAATTATGAGGTTTAGAAACAAGAATTTAATAAAGTAACCCACCAAAATAAAGGCAGAAGGCACGCGCCTGAACAATTACCTACTTGTCGAAAGCACCCTTGCTGACGTGCGCGCCTTCTGCCTTTCTACTCAAAATACTTAGTGGGTTACTTTATTTTCAGTTTGTTACTAAAAGTTTCAATTTGGCGGTGTGTAAGCCGCCGGCACAGGACTATCGGTCGCGAGTCCGAATTGGGCAATATTTACCCCGCCTCCGGTTTGCAAAATATACCAAACCCCGGTATCGGGACGATAAACGGCAATGTCCGATTTATTATCGCCGTCAAAATCGCCGACCGCCGGTTTATCGGTCGGCAGACCGAATTGCGTGACATAAACTCCCGCCTGACTTTGAAGCAGATACCAAACGCCGTCGCGATAAATTCCGAGATCGGTTTTACCATCGCCGTCATAATCGGCTTGGACGGGTTTGTCGGTTCCAATGCCGAATTGCGCCGCCGAAAATCCGCCGGTGCTTTGCAGTAGATACCAAACGCCATTTGATGGGCGAAAAACCGCCAGATCGGTTTTACCATCGCCGTCGTAATCGCCTTGCACGGGTTTGTCGCCGCTCAAACCGAATTGCTCGATGTGGAATGAAGTTCCGCGGCTGTCGAAACTGTTGGCGATATACCAAACGCCCGTTGAGGGACGAAAAACCGCCATATCCGTTCGACCGTCGCCGTCGTAATCTGCCGGCACGGGAATATCGCCGTTCGTGCCGAATTGATAAGAACGGTAAATCGAACGCGAATAAAGATGCCAAACGCCAGTCTCCGATCGCCAAACGGCAAAATCCGTTTTACCGTCGCCGTCAAAATCACCGGGCGCGAGAATGTCGGTCGAAAGTCCGAAATTGATGATCGTATAACTGGCATTTGAACTGTTGGCAACATACCAAACGCCGGTTGCGGGTCGCCAGACGGAAATGTCGGTTTTGCCGTCGCCGTCGAAATCGGCAGGTTTGTTTTTGGCAATCGCCAACCCTGCGACCGGCGCGTCCGCTATATTGTTGTCAATATTAAACGTCACGCCGCCCCACGTTTCATCGCGCGGACCGAGCCATTGATGAATTCGCTGATGATTTGTCCAGAAAGTATCAGCGAGCGGCGCAACTCCCCAAACCGACATAATATTATTCCAACGCGCCAGCCAAATAATGTCCGGCTGACTTTGCGCGGGCATATTTATCCAATCGCCGTTGGCGTTAAAAGGCGAACCGTAAACGCCCGATTTATAGCCGAGTTCTTTTAAACGATCGGTCCAGCCTTTCAGAAAAGCTTTCGTCGGAGTCGAACACGCACCCGTTCCGCTGAGATCGTCGTAACGCTCCATATCATAATAAAGCACCGTGCCTTGCGTCAGCCCGAGATTGTTTGCATCCGTAATGGCAATATCAGCCTCGCCGCGTCCTTGTGTTTCGGCAGTTGCAGTGTCGGAACTATGTTTTTGACAACTCGTGCAAACCGAGCAAGGCGATTGATAACCGACGACCGTCGGAATCAAGCCCCAACCTTGCGCCGTCACTGTATTGACCCAGTTGGCAGTCAGTTGCGGCTGCGAACAGCCGCGATTTCTGCCCGAAAGATAAATATTGACATCGTAAAACGGCGAATTGTTCCACCACGTCTGCATCTGCGCACTCGTCGCGGCAGTGCATTTATCAAAACCGCGATTCAAACTGATCCGCGTCGTCCCGTTCGGCGGCTGGGCAAAAACCGAATTGCCGGCGGCGAGCTTTGCCTGTGCTTTTTCGATTCGTGAAAGCTCTTTAATCTGCGGTGGTGTGATTTCTTTTACATCATTTACTTCCCAATGTTTGTAAATTTTTGTCGCTTGGATGCATCCGACCTTAAAGCCTTCACAATTACCGCTTGAAGTGATAAGCCACGCTGAATTTTTTCCAATAGTGCTTTTAATAATGCTTTCTTCTTCAGGTAATTTTAAAATGGAATGTATTTCTGACATTGCCAATTCCTTCAAGCCTGCCTGATATTCAGAAGGTTTTGTCGCGTAGCCGGATTTGAAATTCCAAGTTTGTCCGCCGTCGTTTGTTAAATAAACTGCTTTGCGCCTGAAACTCGAACTTGATGCCAAACGAAGCGTCAATTTCATATTCAATTCATCAGCAATCTCAAGCGAAGCATTTTCAAAATCAGCTTCCTGCAAATCTTCAGTTCGCAGATTCATTGATGTTTTCGTCCAAAAATTTCCGCCGTCTTGTGTTTTCGCAAGCATCAACCGCGCGTTTTGTTGATCGGCAAAAATCGTCCAACCAATGTTTTCATTCAAAAAAGAAACTCCGCTAATCGTTTCATTTGATTTGCGCGGTAAAATGATTTCGCGCCAATTTTCGCCGTTGTCGTCGGTTCTGAAAAGCGTGTCGCTCGTATAGGCAACGCCCGAATTTTCATCGAAAACCTGAATGTCTTTGATTTGTGAACTTTTGGATTGAGAACTACGATTTTTGAAGTATGGTTCTTGCAAAGCTAATTCAACACGGCGCGAATTATTTCCGGATGCCAAATTGAAAGTTAATGTATTTTGGGCTTGTAAATCTAATCCAAAAGAAATAATCGAAAAAACGGCTAAAAAAATAATCAACAAAGATTTTTGCATTGCAGACCTCACAGAATTTTTGAACACAGATTTAGAAAAACTTATGGTTAGTTTGAAAAGTATAGCGCAATCCAATGGGTTTTGGCGAGAAAAATTGTTAGAGAAAAGGTAATGCCTTACTGATAAAGTTATTCTCACAGAAAACGAAAACGTGAAGACTGGAGCGCATCTATAAAGACGGCTTCGGTGTCAAGTCAAAACTAGACACATTTCTACTTTCTCGCCAATTTAGCAAGTAATTTTTAACTTGTAGTTCTTTGAAAATTAGTTCTTGGTTCATTTTCCTTTATTTTCT
>JANPDZ010000708.1:0-2108 GCA_031431735.1 Acidobacteriota bacterium
GCAAACCCAAGTGTTCCTTTGGAGTTACATAGCAGAGCATCGCACAGCCGAACCAGCCGATCATCGCCGCTCCGATGCCCGAAGTGATGTGGTCGTAACCCGGTGCGATGTCGGTGGTGAGCGGTCCGAGCGTGTAAAAAGGAGCTTCGCCGCAGACTTCCAACTGCTTGTCCATATTCTCTTTAATCAAGTGCATCGGAACGTGTCCCGGACCTTCGATCATCGTCTGCACATCCATTTCCCACGCGATTTTTGTGAGTTCGCCCAAAGTTTCGAGTTCGGCAAACTGCGCTTCGTCGTTAGCGTCAGCAATCGAACCGGGACGCAAACCGTCGCCCAAACTAAACGCCACATCATACGTTTGCATAATCTCGCAAATTTCCCGAAAACGCGTGTAGAGAAAACTTTCTTCGTGATGGGCGAGACACCATTTCGCCATAATCGAACCGCCGCGTGAAACGATTCCCGTCGTCCGGCGCGCCGTCATGGGAATATACGGCAGACGAACTCCCGCGTGAATCGTGAAATAATCAACGCCTTGTTCGGCTTGCTCGATCAGCGTATCGCGGTAAATTTCCCACGTCAGGTCTTCGGCTTTTCCGTTCACTTTTTCGAGTGCCTGATAAATCGGCACAGTCCCGATCGGGACAGGCGAATTCCGTAAAATCCATTCCCGCGTGGCGTGGATATTTTTGCCCGTGGAGAGATCCATCACTGTATCGGCTCCCCAAAGTGTTGACCAACGCATTTTTTCGACTTCTTCTTCAATCGAACTGGTAATCGCACTGTTGCCGATATTTGCGTTGATTTTAACGAGGAAATTTCTGCCGATAATCATCGGTTCACTCTCCGGATGATTGATGTTGTTCGGAATGATCGCCCGACCGCGAGCGATCTCATCGCGGACAAATTCAGGCGTCACAAACTTCGGAATCGCCGCACCGAAAGATTCGCCTTTGTGCTGAAATAGAAGCGAACTGCGGTCATTAATCTGTTCGTTCGCCAGAGTTTCGTAAGCGATTTTGCGTCCCAAGTTTTCACGAATCGCCACATATTCCATCTCCGGCGTGATGATTCCCTGCCGTGCGTAGTGCATCTGCGTGACGATTTTTCCGCTTTTCGCACGAAGCGGCGGACGTTTCAATCCGGGAAATTCTTCGTTTGTAGTTCCGTCTTTAGACGGCTTCGCTTTAGCGAACTCTTCCGCACCTTTGGTCAAATATCCATTATCCTGCGGCAAAATCTCGCGTCCGACATATTCTTCGACATCGCCGCGACCAATGATCCAATCACGCCTTACGGTCGGCAAACCTTCGCGGACATCGCATTTGTGCCGCGAATCCGTATAAACGCCGCTCGTATCATACACACGCACAGGCAGATTTTCTTCGAGTTCGTCCTGCATATTGCGGGTCGGACTCAACGAAATTTCACGAAACGGCACGTTCAATTCTTGTCTTTGCGAGTTGCGGGTATCGCCGTTGGTCGTCACATAAATCTTGGTTGAATTCGGAAATTTAATTTCGTCGCTGGTTAGTTCATTTGATTCTTTATTTTCTTTCATTGTTTTTCTCCCTTCGTCGGTATTATCCGCATCAGGTTTTTAGCGTAATGTTCAAGTTGAACAACTCTCAGCTTTCGCTCCGCTGAAAACTTTTGCTTAATTGAATCTTACAAATTGCGATAAAATTGCGCAAATAACTTTTCATTGCTTTTATGAATCCTAGTTTTATATTAGAGTATTAGAAAGATTTAGTCGGTTTCTAATAAAAGCTCCAAAAAAACTGAACAACAAACAATTTTAAGTTTCATCAAATAGTTTTAGGTATGCCAAGTAAAAAAAATAAAGTCTTACCTGAATATGATAATCCACCATTAACAGAAGTCGTTTGTGGAATTACTTTTCAACCACTTAATAATTTTATAGCAACGCACTTTGGCATTTTATGGAGCATATTGCAACCTGGCTTTCCTAAAGCGGAAGAAGTTGCTCCGCTTGTATCCCCAATAGAAATTATTGAAGGGCAATCTTTTGAAAATCGAATGGAATTTAGTGATATTCCTCCGCTACCTCGTCAAATGTTTATATCCCAAGACGGTAGAAATGT
>JANPDZ010000709.1:0-1991 GCA_031431735.1 Acidobacteriota bacterium
GCAAAAACCAAAAATTTGATAAGATTTTTTGCATAAACCAAAGATTTTGATGTAATTTTTCTCAGAAATAATCGTTTGTTTGCATTTTCAAAAATTTAATCCCGAACTCGGTCTTTTTTTGAGCGAATCAGGAGTTATCACCTCTCACTTATTCCGAAGGTCTGAATCCGGCGGCAATCAAATCTTTACAAGTTATTTCTTACATATTCCTAAGCAAAAAACGGGTCTTCAAACCGATATCGAATCTTTCCGCCGCTTTACACAAAGTTGTCTGACGCAAAATTGTGCAATGGATTTTCAAGTCTCAAAATCAATTTCGATTTGTTCGGATTCTGCCCAATCTTCGATAAATTCGCGTAGTTTTTTATTTTCAAATTCAAACCATTTTTCCTCGGTGTCGGGCTCATAGATCAAAACGTCCTTGAATTTGCGAAACGGTTTTCGACCACGCAGCGCATCTGCCAATTTGTTTTGCAGATCTACTTCTTCGACCTGGAAAACCGTAAATTCTTCCATCCATTTCCACTTCTCGCCCGAATGCGGCGGCGCGATACTGAGATAACGATTTTCATCAATTTCAATGTTTTCCGCGTTTTCGATTTCGCCGCAGAGCATCAAAATTTCGCGGGCGGCTTGCAATTCCTCTGCGTCCTCAAAATACGCCTCGTCATCTAAAAATTCTGAGCTGATGAAAATAACTTTACCCTTTTTTTTATCAAGCCAAAAACTAATTTCATCGCTACTGCACAAAAAAGCGTCCTCTAATTTATCAAACGAAACTTTCATCAAAATAATTCCTCATCAAAATCCGATAAATCATTGTCTTCTTGGTGTTTACGTTCAGCAAATTCGCGGCTGAATTCTTCGTAACGGCGTTGTTCGGCGTCCCACGCCGCACGGTCTTTTTCAAAAGAAAACTCGAACCGGTCATACTCCATCTGTGAGCCGTCAAAATGCCAAAAAGTCGGTGTATCTATAAAATCGAGAGCCATCATTTGGCACATTTCGCAATCTTCGTCAATCATGCAGTCGTGCGCCGAAGCCGTCAGATTTACGCGCTTTCGTTCGGTTTCGATAATGTCGGCGGGCGTTCTGCCCGAAAAATCGCTCTGCGGATTGTTCAGCCAATCGCTCGAAATTCGTTCTAAAACTTCCGCATCTGTAATGTCATTTTCAAAACACGCGCCCAACAGATGCCGAAACAGATCATAATAAACGACAATTTCGTGCGTCCCGAAACCCGCCAATTGATAGGCATTTGAATCAATCGAAATCGGCGGCGGACAAAACCCCGTAAAAGACCATTGCCGCGCCCTTGATTCCAAATCCGAATCAATAAACGCGCGCTTTTCAAGCAAAACCTCGCGCACAGTTTGACCGCGCAAATCGGCGCGCGCCGACATCAACCATTTGGCGTGAATATTGGTAAATAAATCCTCATCGGTTGAATCTTTATTCGCCGAATATTCAGCCGCGATAAATGAACAAAACGCTTTTCCAAACAAAATCTCCCGCGCCTCAATCGGCGGATTCTGTAATCTTTCCTCGCGCCTTCGCTGTGAAATCCCTTCATATTCCGGCATCGAACGAACGTGTTTCCAATCATCCGACAACTCGTACGGCAAATAAAAATCTTCGCCCGTCTCAGTCTTAATGCGAACCTTGCCGTCTTTTGAGTAATAAGAATAAGTCGAATCCGCCATCACAACTTTGGCAACCAAATCAATCACCAAAAGCCCCGCATCCCACGGCTCAAAATCCTCACCCTTCTTAAAAGACCGAAACACCGACCAATCCGATTCGCGCTCAATAAACCTTTGAGTAGCAATTTCCAATTCCTCAACCGTCTCCGGCTCCGCCGCCAAAGCCGCCACCAAAACATCCCCAAAACTCCCGTGCCTCTCGCCGGAAATTGTCTGGGAATTGTCTAAGATGTTAATGCGTATTTCGCTCATTTATTTTTATCCAATTTGAATTTCATTTCCCTCAAT
>JANPDZ010000710.1:0-6449 GCA_031431735.1 Acidobacteriota bacterium
GTCCCGCCTTTAGGCGGAATTGGCTGATTATCGAATAATTCCGCCTAAAGGCGGGACTCAAAACTTCTACTGATAAATATCCGTTGCGCTTTTCTTTTGTTCCCATTGGATACCTTCGATATTATCCGTGTCCAAAGCGAATATCCGGTCGCTCAGATAATCTGTGCTGAGATTCAAACGCAGATTCAGATAATACACCATACAGCCAATCGGATTGTCTTCATCAGGCGGGTCAATTTCTCTGACTTCAGTTTCAAGTTTGTAACGGTCGAAAATTTTCTTCAATGCTTTTTGAGTCAAATCCGTATTGCGCGTTTTAATGGTTAAATTCATCGAACGAAAGGCTTGTTCAGGCTCGTTGTGTTCCAACAGCCGCAACAATACCAAAACGAAAAGACAGAACGCGATGCCCAAATCCCAACGTCCGACACCTGCCGCCAAACCGAGCGCGAGACAAATTAATAAAACCGTAACTTCCTTCGGGTCGCGGATATTCGTGCGAAAGCGCACGAGCGAAACCGCCGCGAAAATCGCAAAGGCACGCGCCGCATTATCGCCGACAATCATCATCAAAGCCGCCGCTACCACCGCCAGCAGAATTTGCGTCTGCGCGATATAAAGATTGCGCTCAAATAACCGAACATTTTTGCGCGGGCGAAAGGCGAGTATTGTCGAGAAAATGACCGCTAAGAACAGTCGGAGCGTAATTTGTAGCACTCCGACCCTCGCCTCGGCATCAGGATTAGCGGCTTGCGTTCCGAAAATCTCCGAAAGAAAAGGAACTTCAGCCGTCGCCGCTGGCGGCGACGGCTGTGGAGTCGTGTTGGAGTTGGACGTTGCAACTGAATTCGCGGGTATGAAATAACCACGGCTCATCAAAAAATACCCGACGGCAAGACTCAATAGCAGAAAAGCGGCAATAATTCCCGATACGATAATTGTTTTCGTGTTTTTCATCGCTTACTTTTCAGCCGAATTTTGTCCGCTTGCCACGAGATTTAAATCCGCGATTCTGTTTTTAACGGCTTGTTTCAGCGTATTCACATCTTCCGCCGAATAATTGGCGGCGCGAAACGCATCTTCGATTTGCGTGTCGCTCAGTTGCAACAGCAAATCCGCCAGCCAACGCGCTTCTTGAACGGTGATGCCTTTAAACAGACCAAGATTTTTGCCTTTATAAGCCAAATCTATTTCTTTGTTTTCGACACCCTTGATGAAATCGGAATCAATGTATTTCGACGGATTATTTGTGCTGCGTCCAACCCGATAAATTATCGGAAAATTATTGTTTCCGAGTTTTCCGAAAGTCGCGCCCAAATCGCTGATAATGTAATGAAGCTCTTTGCCGCTGGCACCGTCAACGAACAGGATTTTGTTCTGCACATCAACAATGTCCCAATTATTGAAAAAAACCATCATCATTTTCAGCCCTTGAAATTCCTTTGTGCGGATAAATGGATTGTCTTTCCATTTCCATTCATCAAGCCGCTCAATTTCTGCGGGTCGGGCTTCGAGACGGACATTCTTAAAAGTTCCTTTGCCCGGAATCGTGATTGTCGGAACGAGATAATTGACTTCCGTTTTGTAGCCCAAAGCCCAAAGAAGACGCACCGCAGCGGTTTCCGGTTGTGCTTCTCTACCGAGTTTTGCTACCCAAATTTTTCCCGAACCGTCTTTGATTCGATATTTTTTGTTGGAACCTTTCTTTTCTTCTTTGATAAACGTGATTTTGCTCAAATTGGGACGCATTGCCTCGCCGCCCGGACCTAAAAGCAGGTCTTGTTCGACGATATTTACCGATTCCCACATCACGGCTTTGCCGGTTGGTTTTTCCTTTTTCTGTGCGTTAATCGCTGAAAACATCAACAGAAAAATAATTAAAGAAATGGTCGTTTTGAATAAATTGCTTGACTTAAACATTTTTTTAGTTCTCTCTTGTTCGTAATTTTGTTCCTAATGCTTTGCTTCAAACCGAACTACATTCAAGTTGGTTTGAAACGATAACTGACTATTAAACGCTTCTTCACCCGAAGCCGCAGAAACTTTCTCATAACTTCCGTCAGTTAATAAACGCGCCGCTTTGACGTTATCGCGCAGATACGCCGTCAGAAATTCGTCTTTCAAATATTGTTTCAATTTGACATCTATAATCGGCGTTAAAACTTCGACGCGCCGATCCAGATTGCGCGGCATCCAATCGGAACTGCCGATATAAATTTCATCTTCGCCGCCGTTTTCAAAGTAATAAACGCGGCTATGTTCCAAAAGCCGACCGACGATGCTTCGGACGCGAATATTTTCCGACAAACCTTTGACTTCGGGGTGCAACAGACAAATTCCGCGCACGATTAAATCAATCTCGACACCAGCCTCCGACGCTTCATAAAGAGCGCGAATAATTTCCATATCGGCAAGACGATTCATCTTGCCGATAATTCGGGCGGGCAATCCTTTTTTCGCGTGGGCGGTTTCGCGCCTGATGAATCCAATCATTCGCTCGCGCAAATTTATCGGCGCGACCAGAAGTTTGCGGAAATTGTTTTTTTGCGAATAAGCCGTTAAGAAATTGAACAATTCCGTCGTGTCTTCGCCGATTTCGTCGTCGTCGGTCAACAAACCCAAATCCGTATAAAATGCCGATGTTTCGGGGTTGTAATTCCCCGTGGCAAGATGAACGTAGCGGCGAATTTCATCGCCTTCGCGCCGCATAATGAGAGTCGTTTTGCAATGCGTTTTCAAACCCAGCAGACCATAAATAACGTGAATGCCTGCCTGTTCGAGCCGTTTTGCCCATTCGATATTGTTTTCTTCATCAAAACGCGCTTTGAGTTCGATTAAAACCGTAACTTGCTTGCCGCACTCGCTTGCTTTTATCAAAAGCGGCGGAATCGGCGAATCCGCGCCCGTCCGATACAGACACATCTTTATCGCCAAAACGTCCGCATCTTCAACCGCTTCGGCGATAAAATCCGTAACAATGTCATAAGGATGATACGGATGATGAAGCAGAACATCCTGCCGTTTGATAATGTCGAAAGTTGATTCTTTGCCGTTAAAAACCGCCGGACGCGCCACGCGCAAAGACTCGTCCTTCAAATCGGGACGATTCAGCTTATACAAAGCCATAAAATCCACGACATTGATTGCGCCGTTAATGATGTAAATGTCTTCTTCGGAAATTTCCAGCGAGTTCATCAAATATTCGGTCATCGCTTTCGGCATCGAATCGGAAACCTCCAATCTAACGACATCGCCGAATCTTCTCTGCTTGAGATTTTCCTCCATTGTTTCGAGCAAATCTTCGGCTTCTTCTTCCCGCAAACCGATGTCGGCATCTCTGGTAATGCGGAAAAGATGACACGCTTCGACTTCGGCTTCCGGCACGAGCATTTTTACGTTTGCGGCAATCAAATCTTCAGCTAAAACAAATTTTTCGGAATCTTCGCCGACCGGAATAAAGCGTTCGATGAACGGCGGAATTTTGATTCGTATAAAAATTGCTTCGTCCGTTCTGTATAATTTCCGTGCAACACGGCGGTTGACCTTTGGTTTGACCATCAAGCCGAGATTCAGACTGCCGCCCGAAATGTATGGAAACGGATGCGACGAATCAACCGCCTGTGGTGTCAGCAACGGATAAATTTTTTGTTTGAAATATTCGGTTAAAGTTTGACGCTCAACGTCCGTCAGCGAATCGTCAGAAGCAACTGTAATTTCTTGTTCGGCAAGTGCGGGCAAAATTTCTTCGTGCAGACAATTCATTTGCGCTTCAATTATTTCCAAAAGCCGCGCTCGGATTGCCGCCAATTGCTCAACGGCAGTCATTCCGTCCGCCGAAACTTTGTTCGGGTCATCAACCCTTTCTTTCAAACTCGAAACGCGAATCATAAAAAATTCGTCGAGATTTGAAGAAAGAATCGCCAAAAATTTGAGCCGTTCGAGAAGCGGTTGTGTTTCGTCTAAACCTTCTTCAAGGACGCGCCGAAAAAACTCAATCAAACTCAATTCGCGGTTAAATAAAAACTCTGCCGAATGCGGCAGATGCCGAGGCAAAACCGAAGTGTTTTCAACTTTGGTTTGCTCAATCGGATAAATTTTTCTAGCTGTTTGAATCATAGAACAATAATTTTATTCAAAATTCGGTCGTTGCCGGTTGAAGATACTGCAATTATTGTTCCTAAATTTTTTAATTGGCTAAATAATTCTGAATATTGAGGTTTACGTTTTGGGGAAATCTTTTTGAGAAGTTCTCCGCGATAGAAGATTGGAAAAAGATTGTATTAAATTGTTACAGTTGGCAGTTGGTTGAGTAAATATTTAGGCGATTAGTTCTACGCGTGTCAGATTAAACCGAGGAGTCAAAAATGATCGGCTCAAAGCTCAAAGCGATCGGCTGTCAGCTAAAAACAAACGAGTTTTTCTCTAAATTCAGCTGATCGCGAATAGTTTTGAGCCTTGAGCCAAAATCATTTTTTCAATCTGACACGCGTAGAATTAGCCTTTCACCGCTTTTTTATTTTTAGTTATTTCGCGCAGGGCTTTGGCGGAAGTTGTTACCGGTTCGAGTTCAACGTCTTCGACGTTTCCATAAATTTTCTTGCCGAAAACGCCGTTCCAAGTCGGAATGACAATCGTTACATTGCCCGATGCTTTTGACTGACAGGCGAGACGCATAAACGGTTTGGCATCTTCGGGCTGATTGTAGCCGAAAATTTTCATCTGTTTTCTTTCAAGCCGTTGCACTTCCGAGAGTTTTTCGGCGCCGCCCAAAATTCCAACCCAACAAGTTCCGCAACTTGCCGAACGGCACTCGACCGGCACGACACCTTCCCAACAGCGCTCGTCTTTTGCTTTCCAATCCTGCGATTGATCAAGCGCGGACGCCGTCGCAATGTCGGCATCGTTTTTAACCCGGAATCGGCTGTTTGCGTCTGTTTCGTCCCAGACAGCGGTAAATTTCTTGTCAACCGTTTTCAGAAAGCCGAAAATGCCCTGTGAATCGTCCCTGGCGCGTTCGGTAACGATCTGGTCGGGCGATTTTGCCAAAAGCCCTTTCGGCTTTTCCGCGTCACCTTTGGTCGCTTTGAAGGCTTCGAGCCCAACTTGATTCAGCGTCATCAGTCCGACAGCCGAAATTCCGGTTGTCAAAGATTTATCGGCTTTCGCTTTTTCGGCGATCGCGCCGGCGATGTCTTCGATAACTTTGCTCAAATCGGCGTTTTCATCCTTAAAGGATGAAGCGCGGTTTTCGATCCCGGCTTTTGTTTCCTTCCAGAAACGGTGTCCGTAAAGAAACCTGTGCGACGAATCAATCTGATTTTTGAGTTCATAATCGCCTTGTAGCGCGAACTTATAAATCGTTTTGTCACGGTCTTCTGCCGTTTCCAAAAAGCGGAAAAATTCCAAAGGAAAAAAGCGAAACCAGATTTGCGCGGCCGTTCGGTCAACTTCGTGAATCGCGGGCAGCAGTTTTTCGATTGCCGCGAGCCAATCTTTCTCGTTGAATTTATTTAAATAGCTTTCCAATTTAGTCGTTGTCATATCTTTGTTTAAAACTTGTGTGTTGAGATAAACAAAAAATGTAACAAAGTTTGAGTATAAAAAACAACTTGACAGCTATGTTAAAATTTTTTCCTTACCTGTTTAGCATACTGGACTACTTGACAAGTGTTCCAAAGAAGCGCATAACGAAAGGCGTAGCTTGTTTAATTTTTAATGCGGCGTATTTGCAGTCTTTGCAGATTTATGCCGTTTCTCGGATGAGTTTTTGACGAGAGAAAAAAGCCTTTTCTCCCTTAAATCAGCACGGAGGCGCAGATGTTTGAGCCCTTTATTTTCCACGTCAGTTTATCTTCAATTATTTTTACGTCCGGCGAAATTGTTTTCGCTGAAACTGCCAAAACCAAACTCCTAAAACGATTTGCACAAAGATTCTTTCATTCCACCATTACTAAGAAACTGTTTAAAATTAAGAAATGGGACGCGGATGAACGCGGATTTGGGCTGATTTTCGCGGATTTAATTTGTTTTATCAGTGAAAATCCGCTGAATCGGTGTTCGTCCGCGTCCCATTTCTTATCTTATCTTTCAATTTCGACTTTTAATACAGCTACTAAAGCCCATAAGCAAGCAAGCAAGCAAGCAAGCAAGCAAATCAATTAACCAACTTAATGACTGGAGCGCAAGCGTCTCGCTTGCCCGTGCGTTCGAGGCTTTGCGAGAACAGGCGCGAAAACGCTCGATTGACATTCAACTTGATTTCTATGTGAGCGTTTCCCGTTCTTGCTTGGCGCGAACGGGGCAAGCAAGATGCTTGATGTTATAAAGACGGTTTCTCCAAACTAGCATAAACTAGAAATTGATTTGAAAAAGTTCTTGGTTTGTTGACAGAAAGGAGGAAACCGCAATGCCATTATACATTGGAGTTGATTTTCATCCACATCAGCAAA
>JANPDZ010000711.1:0-11193 GCA_031431735.1 Acidobacteriota bacterium
CAGATTGGGCGGACATATGAACAGAAAAGCTGATGGAATGCCAGGCTGGATAACCTTGTGGCGTGGAATGGAAAAACTTAGGTTGCTGGTTGAAGGTGTAGGCATTGCTCACACTTTAACAAAATTTGGGTAATGACAAGATCTTAAAGACTGGGCTGATTTAGGCTCACTAATTGATTCGGGGATAGAGGTTCATTTTGCAGCTGAAAGTCTTGATTTGAATTCTCGTGGCGGCAGGCTTTCAGCCGACATTCAGGCAGTTGTAGCTTCGGACTACATCAGAAACTTAAGGGAAGAAACCAAAAAAGGATTGAATAAGAACATTATATTTATGGTATTTTGTGGTAATTTCTATGAAATATTACGATATTTGTGTTATAGTATTTCATAGATTTTATGAAATATAAGATTTCCCATTTTGCCGAACTCAATAAAGTTACTTATCGCACCGTTTGGAATTGGATTCAACAGGGTAAATTAGAAACTGTCAAAACCGAAACAGGCAGAGTTCTCATTGTCCAAGATGAACAAAAGTCTTTGAATGTTGCTATTTACGCACGAGTTTCAAGTTCAGAAAATAAGAATAACCTTGAAAAACAAAAGGATCGGCTGATTTCTTATTGCAATGCCAAAGGCTATCAAGTCGCTAAGATTGTAGTTGAAATTGGAAGTGGATTAAATGATAAACGTCCGAAACTTGAATCTTTGCTGTTAGACCGAACCATAAATTTAATTGTTTGTGAACATTCCGATAGATTGGCAAGATTCGGTTTGAATTATATTCAAAAACTACTTGAACTTGACGGTCGAAAAATTGAAATTATCAATCCTCAACTTAATGAAAAAGAAGATTTGATGCAAGATTTTGTTTCGATTATAACCTCATTTACGGCAAGGCTTTATGGACAGCGAAGAACTAAACGAAAGACCGAAAAACTGATTAAGCAGTTAGAACAATGCGATTAGTTGAGCAACACATAATCAAAAAATCAGATAGTCGTTATCCTGAATTAGCGGAGCAAGTTCATTTGTCTAAAAACCTCTATAACGCAGGTTTGTATGCAGTTCGTCAACATTATTTCAATGAAAAGGAATTCTTGAAATATGAGAGCGTCAATAAACAATTCGTCAAATCTAAAAATGTTGATTATTATGCTTTGCCGACCAAAGTTTCACAGCAAACTTTGAAAATGGTTGAACAAAACTTTAAATCATTCTTTGGATTGTTGAAATTGAAGGATGGCACAGCGCGCTGTGCAAGAATTCCGAAATATTTAGACAAAGAGGGTAAATTTCAACTGATTTATACAGTTCAAGCAATCTCGAAAGTCGAGTTAAGAAAAGGGTTTATCAAATTGTCAGGAACAAATGTGAAGATTGAAACTACGAGGCGAAATATCCAACAAGTTCGCGTAATTCCAAAAGGAAATCATATTTGTATTGAAATTATTTACCTCAAGCAAGAACCGCCAACCAAAGAAAATAATGGACGATATGCTTCTATAGATTTAGGTTTGAATAATTTAGCCTGTGTCACTTCAAATGCAATTAAGCCTATGATTATCAACGGAAAGCCTTTGAAGTCAGTCAATCAGTTTTTCAATAAAAGAAAAGCTGAATTACAATCAAGACTTAAAAACAATCGAAAAACAAGCAATCGAATTAAATCAATCACCCACCAACGAAATTGCAAAATCAAAGATTATCTGCATAAAACAAGTCGAACAATTATCAATCATTTAGTGTCCAACGACATTCCAACTTTAGTAATCGGAAAGAATGACGGATGGAAACAAGAGATAAATATCGGAAGTAGAAACAATCAGAATTTTGTCAATATACCGCCTAGTCAATTAGTGCAAATGTTAGAATATAAAGCGAAAATGGAAGGAATAACAGTCATTCTACAAGAAGAAAGTTACACTTCCAAATGTAGCTTTTTTGATAGTGAACCAATTCAAAAACACGATAAATATTGTGGAAAACGGATAACCCGAGGATTATTCAAAACTTCAACCCAAAAGGTCATCAATGCCGATTGTAACGGAAGTTTGAATATCTTGAGAAAAGCAGTCCCAAACATCATTTTTGAGAATGGGATAGAGGCGAGTAGTGCGCCATTGGTCTTAACCATTAAGTAATTTACATAGTTTTCTATGTTTTTTACAACTATTAAAGGATTGAAAAAACAGAAGGATCATCATTAACAATTTACCATGAAAACAACACTTTCCGAAGCAACAATGCAGAAAATCACGCAATCGCTGAAACCGGCACACGCGGCATTTGCGGCTCGTTATCCGGGCGAATCAGGTCGCCGTCAGCCGGTGCATACCGTCTATGGCGGCGCCCATTTGTTCAAATCGGACACCGCCATCAGGCTCGGCGGCTTGGCTCTGCGTTCTTTGGAAACTTACGCGCCGGACGCGAAAACTTTTGCCGAAGCTCTTGGACTGCCGTCGGCGTTGGCGGATACGATTTACGAAAGGGTTTTAGAAAAACTTAATCGTGAAGCGATCGAAGATTTCCGCATTGACTTTGAAGACGGCTACGGCACACGTCCCGACGAAGAAGAAGACGGACACACGATAATTGCGGCGCAGGAAACTGTCAAAGGTCTTGAAGCCGGCACCTTGCCGCCGTTTATCGGCATTCGCATCAAAACATTTTCCGAAGAATTGCACGCCCGCAGCATTCGCACGCTTGATTTATTTCTTTCGACCCTGATCGAAGCGACAAAGGGACGCCTGCCGGAAAATTTTGTCGTGACACTGCCGAAAATCGTTTCGCCCGCACAGGTTTCAACGCTTGCCGACATTTTTGATTTGCTTGAACCGCAACTGAATTTACCGGCAAATTCGCTCAAAATGGAGATGATGATCGAAACCACGCAATCGCTTATCAACGAGCGCGGCGAAGCGAATCTTCCGCAGCTTCTCGATGCCGCTCGCGGGCGTTGTGTGGCGGCGCATTTCGGCACTTACGATTACACGGCGAGTTGCAGTATCACTGCCGCGTATCAGGATATGCTGCACCCCGCCTGCGATTTCGCCCGAAATATGATGCAGGTTTCATTTGGCGGAACGGGCATCTGGCTGTCGGACGGGGCGACCAACATTATGCCGGTGGCGCCGCATCGCGGTGAACTCACCACGCAACAAAAAACCGAAAACAACGCGGTTGTTCATCGCGCCTGGAAATTGCATTACGAACATATCCGGCATTCGCTCACCAACGCTTTCTATCAAGGCTGGGATTTGCATCCGGCGCAGCTGCCGACTCGCTATGCGGCGGTTTATACATTTTTTCTCGAAGGTTTAGACGCGGCTTCCGAGCGGTTAAGCAACTTTGTCGCAAAGGCGGCGCAGGCAACGCTCGTCGGCGATGTCTTCGACGATGCGGCGACCGGACAAGGGTTGCTTAATTATTTCTTGCGCGCCATCAATTGCCGC
The DNA here is from genome assembly GCA_031431735.1 of Acidobacteriota bacterium. GTDB lineage: Bacteria > Acidobacteriota > Blastocatellia > Pyrinomonadales > Pyrinomonadaceae > JAFDVJ01. The sequence continues at coordinate 3,453 of JANPDZ010000711.1, forward strand.
GCTCTGACTGAGCAAGAAGCACTGGATTTGACCAGTCTTTCGTTGGAAGAGTTGCGTTCCGGTTCGTTTAAGAAGATCTTGCAGAATCGGCAAAAATAGATAACTGGCCGATAAATAGAGAAAAGCTATGGATAATAAATATCAAATCAGTAAAAGCAAAAAACCGGAAACAAAACAGGAAATTATTCAATTTCAAATTGAAGAACTGATTAAGCGTCGTGACAAAGAAACCGATCTATCAGCCAAACAAACTATCAATGCCGAAATTACAAAGCTCTTTGCCCAATACGAAAGACTCAAGCTATAACTTTCCCGTCTTTTACAATTATTCTTATTGACCTTCTTAATCTGAGAAGGTTAGAAAAATATTTTTCTATTTTTTTGAGCTGAATTCAATCGGAATTACGCTTTGTAGGATGGAAGAAGTTTTTTGCTGATAAAAATTAGAGGAGAAAAACAATGAAAAAAGTTACTATAGCAATTTTATTGACAATACTAATAAGCAGTTTCACTTTCTGGATTTTGTATCCGGCTGTTATCTTCCATCAACCTTCCGACAGTAGAATGATGGCTTCGCTTAAATCTCATAAACCGGAATTTGAGAAATTGGTGCAAATGATAAACGAAGACAAAAATTTATCATTTGTTAATGAAAACATGGCTCGAATGGATTCTAAAAATACACCGCTGCCCTCAGAGGAAAGACTTAAAGAATATAGAACTCTGATGAATCAAGCCGGTATCGTAAAAATCAAAGCCAATGGAGAGTACTACGGTAAAGTTGGAAGTATTGAATTTGTTTCATCAGACACTTATTGGGAATGGGGGGGCAACACTTATAGATCTGTCAAAAGTTTCAATTGGTTTGCGAACAATGATTTAGAAGTTGAAAATGTGTGGCTTGATTTTGTTAGTCTGCCCGAACCTGAATCAGGTGCATTTGAAGGACGCGATGGCAATAGTAAGTATTTCAAGCGGCGAATTGAAAACAATTGGTATTTGTCATTATATATTTCCGCGTGTCACGAATGCACAGATGGAGATTAAGGCAATTTTGACAAAGACTTTTGTAAATTTAGACCTGCTCATACCTAAATTAAAGGTCAGAAAGACTAACAATAATCCTCAATAAAATGGAGCAAAAAATCAATGAACGGTTCGTAAAACTTTTATCACGAATTGCGTTTGTATTTTTATTGCTCTGTTTTAATTTGAGCAAGCGTGTTAGAATCTTGAACAAACTTATCTACGGGAGAAATTATGACTGATATTAAAGAAGGTACGATCGTTAAATGTGCGTTTTGCAAAAAAGAATCGGCGGTTCAATTTATTGTTGAATATAACGGAATCAGTGCTTACAATCTGAAGTGCTTTCATCGCAATGCGCTTTGCCCGACGTGCGGTCAGATGGCAAAAGATGTCAGCGACACAATTACCACGGTGCAGAAATACTGCGTGACCTGCGATCCTGCCGAAGAAGAAGAAGAAGATTAAAGATTGCCCGATATTTAAGCAAAGCAAAAACAGGAGAACCGCCGGTAAGTTCAAAGCCTTTCACCTTTGTTGATCGGGGTTGAGAAATCAAAATGAAAATCTTTTTATGCCGTATCGTAAAAATATTTTTGTCGGCAGTTGTTATTATCTTTTCGTCGGCAATTATGATAAATGCCGCAACTTTTACGGTTAATCAAAGCGGAGATAATGGCGATTTAACTTGCGATGCAACCTGCACTCTGCGTGATGCCATTGACGATGCGAATACTGCTTTAACCGACGATATAATTATTTTTGCTTCTGACTTAACCGTCATCACACTCGGTAATGAAATTGTTATAAACAACCGGGGAAAATTGACCATCAACGGACGCGGCGCAAATATATTCACGATTGACGGCGGTCCGGGAACGAACCGCATTTTCTTTACAAATGGTGCAACCGTTATTCTTAGAAATCTGACTCTGACGGGCGGAAACGGCAGTGGCGCGACTTTCAGCACTAACGGCGGGGCAATTTATGCTTTCGGCGGCGCGACGACGCTCGATCATATTCACGTTACCGGAAATACCGCAACCAGCGGCGGACCGGCAGGCGGTATATACTTCTCCGGCGGATTTGGAACGGCAAATGTTCGCATCATAAGTTCAACCTTTTCCGCGAATGCTTCAAACACCAGCTGCGGCGGTTTCTACAACGGCGGCAGCAATCTTGTCATCGTCAACTCGACATTCTACGGCAATTCGGCGCACACGGGCGGTGCTTTTTGCAGTGATGGTGATACCACTCTTCGCAATGTAACTATTTCAGGAAACACGACAACTCAAGGCGGCGGCGGTTTTTATCATGGCGCGGGAACATTGAATTTCGGTAATACAATCATTGCCGGTAACACGGCGACAACCGGAGCTCCTGAAATTCTCAATCCCAACGCCGGCAATGTCATCTCAAACGGTAATAATATCGTCGGCGATTCGCCGGGCGATTCGACCAATACCTCCAACCCGATCGCCTATCAGACTTCCGATATTCTTGATACTTTGCCGCTTCTCGGTGCGTTACAAAACTACGGCGGAGCAATTCCGACCATGGCTTTACTTTCGGGAAGTCCGGCGATTGACAAAGGAAGTTATACGCTGGCAGTTGATCCATCAAATGGCAACACACCTTTTTCGATAGACCAGCGCGTTTATCAACGAATTGTTGACGGAGACGGAAACGGCACGGAAATCGTGGACATCGGTGCCTTTGAATATAATTCAATTCCGGCTTTGGGAGTAATAATTTCGGGAAAAGTTACAGCCCGAAACAGAGGCGCGGCGAGAATTAGAATGACATTGACGGATCTAAACGGCGAATCCCGAATAGCAATGACAAATCCGTCCGGCTATTACAGATTCAAAGATGTTCGCCTCGGAGAAAACTACACTTTAAACGCTATCTCAAAGCAATTCAGTTTTGCGCCGCAAGCGGTGAATGTAACAGAAGATATAGGCAATCTGAACTTTACTGCTCCATAAACCACCATTTGATAAACAAATAGAATAATCAAGAAACAAAACACCATAAACCTTTTATTTTGTTCACTTCCTTTCCCGCTTCAATTAATAGTTGTTTATAAGTATCTCGCTTTGGTTTGTATCTTTTTGTATCTTCATTGTATCTTGGATGAATGATTAAAGTATTTTTACGGGAAAAGAAGCTTTTACACGGCAAGAAAAGTTTGTATCTCGACTTTTACCCGCCGATCGTCAATCAGGACACGCAGAAACCGACGCGGCGCGAACATCTGCGGCTTAACATTTACGAAAAGCCGAAAACCCAGGAAGAGCGCGACCACAACAAAGAAACAAAGATGCTCGGTGAAAGCATTCGCGCTACGCGCCAGCTTGAATTGCAGTCCGGGGCTTATGGATTCATTGCCGCGCAAAACAAACGAAAAGATTTTATTGCATACTTCAAGGCGATCTGCGAGAGCAAAAAGCAGAAAACAAAAAGCACTTACGGTTTTTGGCAAGCGATTCATATTCATTTGAAAAGCTTCGCCGGGGAGTCCGTCAAATTTGGCGACATCAGCGAAAAGTTTTGCCGCGACTTCAAAGACCATTTGAGATACAAAGCGGATCTTTCCCAAAACACGGCGGCAATCTATTTTTCAATCTTTAAGACCGTCGTCAAACAAGCTTTCGAGCGCAAACTGCTTTCCGACAATCCGGCAAAGAGAGTCCGCAGCATCGAAGCCGAAGAAACGCAGCGCGAATTCCTGACGCTCGATGAGCTTCAAAAACTTGCCAAAACGCCCTTTGATCCGCCGGTATTCAAAAACGCCGCGCTCTTTTCCGCATTGACCGGCTTACGCTTTTCGGACATTCGGAAATTAACCTGGGGCGAAATTCAACAAAGCAAAGAACAAGGCTTCTACATTCGATTTAGGCAGCAGAAAACAAAGAACATCGAAACTCATTCGGTATCGAGCGAAGCGGTCGAATTGCTCGGAACGCGCGCTCGTTGCCCGAAGAGATAGTTTTCAAAGGTTTAATGCCGTAGCATTGTCCGTATGGTAGTGGCTCAAACAAAGGAGAGAGCCAGTTCATTGTTGTAGCGATGCAGAAATAAAAACAAACATATCTCGTGCATCACCTCGCTCTTTGAAAATGACAAGGTTTTACGAACAAATCTGGCAAGCCGTTGCCGCAAAGTGTTGTTCCATCGTTCAACGTGCGCCGTTTCTCCCGATTCTTTCCCAACGGCGGTGTGCTGTTCGGGTGGAATCACCAATTGATAAGCCTTCCAAAAGTCCGTGAAACAATGTCCCCCGCGAAAAGCGGGTGGTATTTTTGCCCATAACTTTCGACAAGTTGCTTCCGAACGGTCTCCGATGGCGAAAGCCACGACTTGTCGGGTTTGCCGACATAAAGCAATCCAAATCCAGCGTTTATTGGCTTTTTTCAACACAAATGACCATAATTCATCCAGTTCTAAGATTGGTCGTTGATTCGGCAAAAACAGTGTTGCGGCTAGTTCGGGCATCATCATTCTTTTTTTTTAGCCACCCCGAAACCGTATTTCGGGCAACCCCAAAGGTGCGTGTCAAGCCTCGCAAAGATGAACGCTCTTGATAAGCGGCTAAAATTTGTTCCCTTTCTTTCGGGGGATAGCCGTTTGGTTGCGGATTGTCGCGGCTCATTTTGCCACAATCGTTGCACAAATAGCGTTGTTTGCCATTATTAGTTTTGCCATTACGGACGATATTTTCGCTTTGACAATGATAACATTTTAGATTGACCATAAAGAGAGTATAGCTTTTCTCTTTTGTTTGAGCCACTACCAAAAATGCTTTAAAGCCTTATTTTAATTGACTCTGAGCATTATTCGCCGATGAAAAATTTAGATGCGTAAGCCCTGATATTTCATTTGGTTGAAAAGACAGTTGCTGATATTTTTGTTAAACTTCAATTTCTTTCTCTAAAAAGTTAAAGAACAACTTTAATTGACGGCACGCCGACACTTAGCTGAAAACTTGAAGTCAGAAAATAATCAAAAAACAATTGTCACAAAGCCTCGAAGAGTGATTTTCGCCTGGAATTATCTGGAATGGGGCGGGGCGCAAGTTTATTTTTTAGGAATTGCCAATAGAATCAAAGATCGCACGGAAGTAAAAATGATTTTGCCGCAAGAAACCGGCGGACAGTTTGTTAAATTTTGTGAGAATCTGAATATTCCGATTCAATTTCTTGATGTCAAAAATGATTTGAAACCCGCGCCCACAATTAGTCGAAAAATCGTCAGACATTGGAATAAAGTTCGGGCTGAATATAAATTGCTGAAATGTTTGAATAAACAGGATTTAAGAGATAGTGTCGTGCATCTCGAGCTGGCGCCGTGGCAATCGCTTTTTTCGTTGATGCGCCTTTGCCGGAAAACAACGGTTTTTATGACGATGCATAATTCCTTGCCGTCGGTTTCAAAATTGCGGTTTTTGCTTTGGAAAATAAAATTTGTTATTATCACGCGCTTTAAGAATTTTCATATTTTTGCTTCAAATCAAAATGCCAAAGATAGCTTGAAGCCATTAGTTTCGGCTGAATTTCTCGAAAAAGTAAAAGTAACTTATACAAATGTTAATCCGGACGAAATTGTCGAAGCATTATCTGTCGAAATTGACCGCGAAGCGCTGCTTAATAAATTCGGGTTACCAAAAGATAAATTTTTGGTTGTTTGTGTCGGACAATTCATCGACCGAAAAGGACGCTGGACATTTTTAGAAGCTGCCCGAATGCTTCAAGATCAGATTGAGGGCCTCTGTTTTGTGTGGGTCTCAAATTCGGTTTTGACCGAAAAGGAACTCGAAAAAATAGAGAGTTTTAAGCTTGAAAACAATTTCTATTTGATTAATTCTGACGAAATCGGTGAACAACATATTGAATTATTCAAATTTTTAAGGATCGCGGATGTTTTTTCATTGCCGAGTTTTGTCGAAGGCCTGCCGATTTCGCTGCTCGAAGCGATGGCGCTCGGTATTCCGTCTATTTCAACTAATGTCAACGCGATTCCTGAAGCCGTCAAAAATCTCGAAACCGGAATATTGATCGAAGCAGGGAGCAGCGAAGCACTTGCCGCCGCAATTTTACAATTAAAAAATGATAAAAATATAAAAGAAAAATTATCTAAAAACGGAAGAAAATACGTGTTGGAAAATTTTAACGAAAAGGTTGTGGCTGAAATCGCTTTTTCGGAATATCAAAAATCTTTCGATTACCAAAAATGACGGCCAAACAAACTTCAAACGGCAAAAGCATTGCCAGAAACATTCTGTATAGTTCCTCGACCTGGTTTCTACCATTGGGTTTGAGTTTTTTGGCGACACCGGTCGTCGTCAGATCTTTAGGCAACGAAGATTATGGAATTTACGCTTTGGTTTTAGGGTTTATCGCGTATTCCTTTAATTTTAACATCGGTCGCGCTCTGACTAAATATATCGCTGAATATCGCGCCAGCGGCGAAAAAGAAAAAATCCGCGAGGTGATTTCGGCAACCTTTTTCGTTAATTTGACGATTGGCTTTGTCGGTCTGGCGATCATTTGTTTGTCGGCAAATTGGTTGGTCAGAGAGGTTTTTAAGATCGAACCGGCATCGCAATCCAAAACCGTCAATGCCCTGTATTTATCGGGCTTTATCATTTTCTTTACAATGCTCAGTCAGGTTTTTAGCGCAATTTTGCAGGGCCTTCAACGGTATGATGTTTTTTCAAAAATTTTCAATATTTATAATTTTTTCCTGATCGGCGGAAATCTATTACTGGCACTCTACGGTTTTAAGTTAAATGCCTTGCTCGGATGGAATTTGCTGATTGCAATACCGACCTGTTTAGTGATTCTTCTGAGTGCGAAAAAACTTTTACCGGAATTCGGAATTGGTTTCGGCTTCAAGGGTGAAACGCTAAAATTGGTTTTGAGTTATAGTTGGGGCGTCATCGCATATCAGATATTGGCAAATGTTTTGCTGCTTTTTGAAAGAAGCTGGATCACGCGCAATCTCGGTGCCGAAAGTTTGACCTACTATGTTGTGCCGATGATGCTGGCGGTCTATATGCACGGTTTTATTTCCAGCCTGATGATGGTTATTTTTCCGCTCGCCAGCGAATTAAAAGATGACAAAGAAAAACTGCTCAGGCTTTATCTGAAAGCCACGAAGATCGTCGCTTTACTGACCGTTTTTTTTTCACTGACATTAATTGTTGAAAGCAAAACTTTTCTGACTCTTTGGATGAACCAGGGCTTTGCCGAAAACTCTGCAAACTTGTTGGTTCTACATACACTGACTTTTGGAATCTCGGCGATTTGCGTTATTTCGTGGTATATGGCGGACGGGTTGGGGTATCCGAATTATAACTGTCTGGTCTTTGTGGTATGCTTTATTATCAGTATTTTGGGAATGGTTTGGTTGACAAAAGACTACGGAAACATTGGAATTGCAGCGGCTCGTTTAGCGGGCTTCGGAACGATTTCCTTTTCTATTTTTTATGTCGAGAAATGGTTTTTCAAACAAGTCCAGCTTAAATTTTGGTTGAGATTGGCCGGAAGTTTGGCGATTGCGGCAATCACTGCCGGTTTGTTTGAAAAACTATTGATATATTATTTACCCGTCAATTGGCTGGTTTTTATTATTTCGGTTATATCAGGCGGTCTGGTGTACGGCAGTGTTTTGTGGTTTGTTGGTTTTATCACGCTCGAAGAAAAACAATTAT
>JANPDZ010000712.1:0-5525 GCA_031431735.1 Acidobacteriota bacterium
GCAGTTTTAGGTCTTAAAATTGGATTTTACCATTTTTGAAATCCTTTGTTTTCAATGACTTACAAAACTACAAATTCAGCGATTGAACGATTTTTCTATCAAATAAGGGTTTTCGGAGTGGACTCAATTATCCATTATTCCAAGGGTTTCAAACGGAAATACGAGAATCGTCAAGTGAATTTAGGCTGCGATTGGCAAAGGCTTTTTTACAAATTTGGATCTACTGAGGATTGGTTTCGATAAATTCGCCATTATTTTTATTTTTTCGCCGAGCTTTTGCGGTTGTCAAAAAAATTACTGCTGCGCGTTTCCCATCGCGTTTTGCGGCTGTGTTCGATCTGGTTGGCACGAAGTCGGAGTTCTTCTTCTTTTTGTTGGCGTTTTTGTTCACCCGTCGCGGGCGGCGTGCCGCGTGCGCCCCAGTAATATTTGAGCGTCACGAGCAGCAGAACGAGCGTTCCAATCGCCGTTAAGATCAAAGTCAAAATTATCATCCACGCAAAACTCGACATACATTTATTTTAACAATGTGCGGTTGTTTGGCAAAAGGTTTGCGCTAAAACCAGCGAGCGTGATTTTCCGTTCACCGTTTTTTGTTTATAATCATAGCTTTAATGAAAGAAATGCAAACATCTTATCCGCGCAATAAAATCAAAATCTTACTGCTCGAAAATATTTCCGATGCGGCGGTTGCCGAATTAAAACACAGCGGTTACGCCGAGATCAAACGGCTCAAAGGCGCGCTCAGTGAAGCCGATTTGATCGAAGAGATCAAACGCGTGCATATTCTTGGCATTCGCTCGAAGACGCAGATTACCGCCCAAATTCTCGAAAATGCCGACAAACTGCTGGCTGTGGGCTGTTTCTGCATCGGCACGAATCAGGTTAATTTGAAAAGCGCGACCCACAAAGGCATCGCCGTTTTCAACGCGCCGCACGCCAACACGCGTTCGGTTGCCGAACTCGTGATCGGTTTGTGCGTGATGCTGATCCGCAAAATTTCTGACAAAAATGCGGCGGCGCATCGCGGAGTTTGGCTCAAGGACGCGAAGGGCTCGTATGAACTGCGTGGAAAGACTTTGGGAATTATCGGTTACGGCAATATCGGTTCGCAGGTTTCCGTGCTTGCCGAATCGTTGGGTTTGAACGTCATTTATAACGACATTTTGACAAAATTGCCGCTCGGCAACGCCAAACAAATCCGCGATCTGGGCGAACTTCTGGCGCAATCGGACATCGTCACGCTGCACGTTCCAAGCGATAAAACGACGCATAATATGATCAACGACGCGACGCTTTCGGCAATGAAGCAGGACGCGATTCTGCTCAATTATGCCCGCGGCGAAGTCGTTGATTTGAACGCGCTCCGCGAGTTTATCGAAAACGGCAAACTTTCCGGCGCGGCGATTGATGTTTTCCCGCACGAACCCGAGAAAAACGGCGACGCGTTTGAGAGCGTTCTGCAAAATCTGCCGAATGTCATTCTAACGCCGCATATCGGCGGTTCGACCGAAGAAGCGCAGGCGAATATCGGCTTGGACGTAACGGCGAAACTCATCAATTATCTCGAACTCGGCACATCCGAAGGCTCGCACAGCGTTCCGCCCGCCAGTTTGCCGCTGCAGGACAAAACGCACCGAATCTTGCACATTCACCAAAACATCCCGGGCGTTCTCTCGGAAATAAACTCGCGGCTTTCCGCCAAAGGAATCAACATCTTGGGACAATTCCTCAAAACAAACGACGAGATCGGCTACGTGATTCTGGATTTGAACACAAAATTGTCAAAAGAAGCGTTGGAGATTCTGAAAGAAGTCAAAGGCACAATCAAAACGCGGATGGTTTATTGACGAAAATTTATGCTAAAATGAAGCGTTATGAATGCAACTATTGAACAAATTAAACCTGAAACTTTAGTAATTCTTGAAAGACAAGCTAGAATTTTCGGGCTTTCGGTTGATGAATATTTGCGGAGTTTATTGCCCAAAACCGAAAAAGAATTATCTCTTCAAAATGACTTAAACGATGAATTTGAAGCGGATATGATTGCTTTTGCCGAAGGCACGGAAAATCTTTCAATTTATAACGGAACTTACTCACGCGAAGATATTTATTTTGACCACGACTAATGGCTTTTCTATTTGATTACCTCTTTGATACGAATATTTTCTTGCGGCTCGCAGAAAAAAATAGTCCTGAGCGTTCAATAATCCTTAACGCCATTCGCAAAATTCGTGCAAACAACAAAACAATTTGCTACACGCCGCAAATTTTGGCGGAATTTTGGAATGTTTGCACTCGTCCTACATCTGCCCGCAGCGGTCTTGGCTTATCAGTTGAGCAAACCGAAAGAAAAGTAAATTTGATTCAGAAACATTTTGAAATTTTACCCGACACGCTCCAAACCTTTACGGAATGGCGGAAAATTATTTCAGATTATAAAGTTATGGGCGTTCAAGTTCACGATGCAAAGCTCGTTGCTTCGATAAATGTTCATAAGATCGAATATCTGGTGACGCTCAATGAAAAAGATTTGAAGCGATTTTCAATTAAAGTTATTAATCCCAAAGATATTTAGTTTTCGAGATTTTGAAAGAAGTCAAAGGCACGATCAAAACGCGGATGGTTTATTGACGAAATAGACATTTATTTTGACTGCGATCAAGTTTTTTATTTGCAATTAGAAAAATTATTTCTATAATCGGCTAAGTGCAACAAATCGGCATTTGCCGGACGCGATTTTGATAAATATCGTAAAAACCATAAGTTAGGAAGTTGGTATAATGACAAAATTAGACGTTTGATGAAATAACACGATGCACGAAACTTTCAAGTATTACGCTTTTGTCTTCCTTGCTTTGCGCGCTCTTATTGACCTTACGTTGGCTGTCATAATTTGTTACCAAGTAGGAAGTCTTGTGCCCGGCATCGGGCTTATGCTTATCTGTTGCGTTTTCTATTTCTTTTTGTTTTTTGGAATCAGAAACGAAAAGTTCAGCGGTCGTTATGGTAGTCGGGTCTTCTTGTGGCGCGAGCCGATTGCTTATTGGTTTATTGTGGCGTTGCTTGTCATTTTACATTTAATCATCACGGTGTTAATTGCAATGTCAGTTTATTGGCAGGCGAACGGAAGATAAAAGATAATTGCATAGTAGCGACGTAAAATAATCCCGCAATTCATTCAACCGGAATGGCAATCGCGCGGCTTTCATTGGCGAAACTTGAATGATTTTCAGTTGGTTGCCATCCGGTTAATTCGGGCTTTAAGATCAAAAATTATCGCAACTCACGCTTCAAAATCTTTCCCGTCGCGGTCATCGGCAGACTTTCGAGAAATTCGACAAAGCGCGGGTATTTGTAGCTTGCCATATTTGCTTTGCACCATTCGATGATCTCGTTTTCGGTCAGTGTCACGCCGTCTTTTTTGACGATATACGCCTTGACCTCTTCGCCGTGTTCGTTGCTTGCGACGCCGACGATTGCGCAAAGCGAGACGCCTTCGTGCGTCATCAAAACTTCTTCGAGTTCACGCGGATAGACATTGAATCCGCCGCGCAGGATCATATCCTTGACGCGGTCGGTGATGTATAGATAGCCTTCGGCGTCGCGCTGTCCGATGTCGCCCGAATGAAACCAGCCGTTACGAATCGCGGCTTGGGTCGCTTCGGGGCGTTTGTAATAGCCTTTCATAATGTTGTGTCCGCGAATGGCGATTTCGCCAAGTTCGCCGTCCGCGACATCGTTGCCGTTTTCGTCAACGATTCGCACCTCCACGCCCGACACCGGAAAACCGATCGAACCCGCACGCGATTCGCCGAATTTATTGAACACCGCGATCGGCGACGTTTCAGAAAGTCCGTAGCCTTCGAGCATTTTTGTGTTGAATTTTGCTTCAAAACCTTTCAAAACCTCGACGGGCAGCGGCGAACCGCCCGACAGGCACATTCGCAAATTTTTGGAGATTTTCTCCAGATCAAACTTGTCGGCTCCCGCGTAATTGAGCAGTGCCCAATACATCGTCGGAACTCCGGCGAAAATCGTAACGTCGTGTTTTTCCATCAAGGCAAGCGCGTCTTCGGGCGCAAAACGCGGAAGCAGAACGAGCGTTGCGCGGTTGTAAAATCCGGCGTTCATCTGCACGACTTGTCCGAACGAATGAAAAAGAGGCAGCGTGATCAAATGAACATCGGTATCGCTTGGCGGATACATCGTGTCGGAAAGCCGTGCGTTCAGCACGACATTCCGATGCGTCAGTTCCGCGCCTTTCGGCTGGCCGGTCGTGCCGGAAGTGTAGAGAATAACGGCGGTATCGGTTTCATCCGTCAATTCGGATTCAAACTCGGTCGGCTGGTTTTCGATGAATTGCCAAAAGGTTTGTGTGTCTTTATATGGCGATTCGGCTTTTTCGTCCGATGTCAAAAGAATAAACTTTTCGCACCGTTCGGTTGCCGTAAAGCCTTTAAATCCTTCAACCCCAAGCGGCAGTGCCGCATTGCCTTCAAAGCAAAAATAGACGTGCGCGTCTGAATCTGCCAGATGATAAGCGATCTCGCGCGATTTCAAAAGAATATTGAGCGGGACAACGACCGCGCCCGCCTTCAAAATACCGTAATAGATCATCGGAAAAAACGGCAGATTCGCGCACGAAAGCGCGACTTTATCGCCTTTTTTGATGCCAAATTCGCGCAAAGCATTGGCGATTTGATTCGCTTTAGCGTTGATTTCGGCGTAAGTGAACTGCGCATTGCCGCAAATTACGGCGGTTCTGTCCGGCACATTTTGTGCGCTGTCTTCGAGTAAAACGGCTAAATTCAACATAATTTTTAAGATTTATTTGCCTACGCGCATACACGAAAAATACGAAAATAAATCAATAAAATAAATCTTCTTTTTTCGTGTCATTCGTGTGTTTCGTGGGCAATCGCCTTATTTATTCGGGCGCGAACGCTCAATAATTTTTTCAGCTTCAACGCCGATCTGCAAAATGCGGAAATTCAAGTTTCTTTCCGACTTTTCCGATTGCCGTGTCGGCGCGTGTCAAGAGTTTCGCCAATTCGTCGGTTTCGGATTCATCAAATCTGTACCTTCAAAGTCGAAATTGGCGCAGAAAGGCTTGAAAACTAAAAAAGCAAATGCCGAATTTTAATCGCCTGCGTCTTTCGGCACGGGGCGCACAGTTTCAAGCAGTGAGATAGAGATAGAAATAAAATAATAGATTTAGAGGCGCGAAAAATCAAGATCAAAGTTGATTCAAAAGTAATGCCTCAGTAAATAGTTATGACTGGAGCGCAAGCATCCCCGCTTGCATACGTCGCTCGATTTGCGGCGTTAAACGCTTCGATTCCTAAGAATATTGAAAGAAAATGAGAGATTTGAGCGTTTTTCAAACGCTATGCAAGCGGGGACGCTTGATGTTATAAAGACGGTTTCTCCAAACTAGCATAAACTAGAAATTGATTTGAAAAAGTTCTTGGTTTGTTGACAGAAAGGAGGAAACCGCAATGCCATTATACATTGGAGTTGAT
>JANPDZ010000713.1:0-8041 GCA_031431735.1 Acidobacteriota bacterium
CGCACGTTTTGAAAAACAAGAGTTTTGTCAAAAGTCCGCTCGACTGCTGAAAAAAGCCTATAGCGTTTTCTCGCGCAAATAAAAAGGCGCAAGATTTACTCGATCTTGCACCTGCCGAATCTTATCAAAATACAATTTTTAATATTTCATCAATTCCTGCACCGCTTTTTCGACCGTCTCGATTTGCGGCAGAATGAAATCTTCAAGTTGCGGAGCGTAGCCGACAAACGTATCAATTGCGCCGACGCGGCGCACGGGAGCATCTAAGTATTCAAACAATTCGTCCGCGATCCGCGCCGCGATCTCCGCGCCGTAGCCGTAGGAAATCGGGTCTTCGTGCGCGACAATGACCCGATTTGTTTTCTTGACCGATTCGGCGATCGCTTCCCAATCGTAGGGAACAAGCGAGCGTAAATCTATCAATTCAACTGAAATCCCTTGTTTCTCCAATCTTTTTGCGGCTTCAAAACTTCTCTGGACAAGTGCGCCGTAAGTGACGATCGTGACATCAGTTCCTTCACGGACGACCTTTGCTTTACCGAACGGAATCATAAATTCCGACGACGGATATTGCGATTTGTTATAAACCTGCCGATAAAGATGTTTATGTTCGAGAAACAAAACCGGATCGTCGCAACGAATCGAAGTTCGGAGCAGTCCGTTTGCGTCGAGCGCGTTTGACGGATACACGATGCGAAGTCCGGGCGTGTGTGCGAAAAGCGTCGTGCCGGATTGCGAATGATAAACCGCGCCGCCTTTTAAGTATCCGCCGACCGGAACGCGCATCACGATCGGGGCTTTTGAATCCCCGTCTGAACGCCAGCGCATGGTTGCCAATTCATTTCGAATCTGGTGCATCGCCGGAAAAATGTAATCGAAAAACTGAATCTCGACAACCGGTTTCAGACCGCGCAAAGCCAAGCCGATTGCCCTTCCAATAATATTTGCTTCGGCAAGCGGTGAGTTGAAAACCCTTACTGAACCGAATTTGCGCTGCAGATTTGCCGTCACTTTGAACACGCCGCCTTTGCCCTTGACGGTTTCGAGATATTTTTCGCGTGAAACGTCGGCGACATCTTCACCGAAAACAACAATGCGTTCATCGCGCTCCATTTCTTCGTGCAAACAGCGATTGATAAGATCAACCATCGTTCCGGCGTTGCCCGAAAGTTCCGCACCTTCTTCTGTATCGAAATCTTTTGAAGTCGGGTCAACATCGGGCGAATAGACGTTTCGCCACGCAGATTCGGGCGGAGGCTGCGGCGTATTGATCGCAATGTCCGACGCTTCGGTAACTTCCGTGTCAACTTCTTTTCGCAATATTTCCAGATCTTCCGACGAAATAATGCCTTCCATCATCAAAAATTCGGCAAACGTTTTGATCGGGTCGATCGCCGCGTCTTTTTGAAGTTCTTCCGCCGGGCGATAAAGTTTTTCATCGTCAGAAAGCGAGTGTGAATACGGGCGAATAACCTTGGCGTGAATGAACGCCGCGCCTTTGCGCGCCCGGCAAAACTCGACTGCGCGAACAAATGTTTCGTAAGATTCAATCGGATTAGTGCCGTCACATTTTTGGATAAAAAGATTCGGAAAGCCTGAAACAAGGCGCGAAACATCGCCGCCCGCAACACCGACCTCGACCGGCGTACTGATCGCGTAGCCATTATCTTCAACCACAAAAATCACCGGCAATTTCAAATTGCAAGCCGTATTCAAGGCTTCCCAGACCTCGCCTTCGCTCGTCGTCCCGTCGCCGACCGACATATAAACGACTTCATCGCCCTTAAATCCGTTAATTTTATCCTGCAAACTTTTGAGGAGCGACGCACGATACGAGGCTTCCGCCGCGCCGACCGCGTGCAGCGCCTGCGAACCCGTGCAGGAAGATTGCGACGGAACATTTAAGTCTTTATGTCCCCAATGAGAAGGCATTTGCCGCCCGTGAGAATTCGGGTCAGATTCCGCGCCGACCGACGACCAGAGCATTTCCTGTGCTGTCATTCCGAGTCCGAGCATCAAAGCGCGATCGCGGTAATACGGGAAAAACCAATCATACGCGGGTTTCAAAGCCTGCGCCGCCGCGACTAAAACCGCTTCGTGTCCGGCACCCGAGATCTGGAAAAATATTTTATTCTGACCCTTTAGCTGAATTTCCTTATCGTCAATGCGGCGCGACATATACATCGTCCGATACATTTTGACAAGCGTTTGCGCGTCGAGTCCACCGTAATTTTTCACGGTCTTTTTTGCTTTCTCTGCGGTCGCAGTTTTCAACGATTTCGACGTTTTTATGACGGTCTTTGAATTAGTTTTCACCGTGCCTCCGGCTTTCTTTGTTGCTGTTGCCATTCTTAAAATTCCTACTTTGATAAATATTTATAATAATTGAGTAAATTATTAAAATACCAAAGATACTAAATGTGAGCAATTTCAGGAAAATGTATGTGGCTTAAAGTTGAAATAAATCACGGTTTTAGAATTTTAACGGATTTGATTTCGCTATCTTTCCAAAGCTGTAAAACGTAAAAATCTTCGCCTTCCCAATCGTCTATGACTGTTTCGAGATTGCCGTAAAGCACACGAACGCGATACGTTGCCGGTTCAACGTCAATTCTGGCGGCATCGGGCAAATATTCCGTGCAGCCTGCCAAAACCAATTTATTCGATGTAACTTTCAAACTGCATTCGTTGATCCGGCTGTATTTTTCAAGCTCCAAAACGGGTTCGCCGTCGTAAAATTCGACCGAAACGGCAACAGTTTCATAACGCGCCGTACCGACGGCGACGAGTTTTTCGCTCACACCGATCATTTGTTCAACCGTTTCTTTTGTCCAGATGTCGCCTGTTTCGTGAGGCGAAGTTTCGTCTTCCAGATAAAACTGGTGGTAGTCGGCGTAAATTTCAAAATCCAGTTTTCTAATCAGCATAATCCAGATCGAGCGTCATCCGGTAATCGTTAGCCATCGTCGGATGACCGTGCGCGAGCGACACTTCGATTCCCTTTTGATAGGCTGCTATTGCTTTTTCGCGCTCGCCGATTCTTTCATATGCCTTGGCGAGCATTCCGTAAGCCGCGCCTTCATCATCCGCTTTTGATAAATAATCTTCGAGCGTCGTGACCGTGTTTTGCCAATCTTCGATTTTTTGATATTCATTCGCCAACCCGAATAAAACCATCGTATTCGTGGGATCGGCTTCGATCATTTGTTTGAAAACTTCGATTCTGTTTTGCATAGATTTCAAGATAACAAGACTTTTCTTCAAAGTAAAAATTTGCAGTTTAGTTTTGAGTCTCGCCAAAAGGTCGGCGTTTTCTCGATTTGAAACAATCGCCGCCCTTTTGGCGGGACTCAAAACAACTTTTGTTGAATCGGCAATAATTTTTCTTCTATCTTTGCGGTCTTTTCAAAACGCTCGAAACCCAACCGTTTGAAATGGAGTTCAAACAACTTGACGGTGATTTCCCACTTTTCGGTTTTACCTTGATTGCGTTCCTGATAGTTGCGATGGCGCAGATTTCCGCCGCGTTCCCGTTTTAGTTGGTTGAGAATTTTGCCGGCGTGCGTCGGCAATTTTTCGTGAAGTCTTTGGACAAAATATTGCTCAATCGAATCGGTATCGAAATGAATTAAGTTGATAAACGCTTTGGTCGCGCCCGATTCACGCGCTTTTTCGAGCAGTGTGGGAATGTCCGAATCGTTGTAGCCTAAGATTATCGGCGCGATTCCGATACCGACCTTGATTCCCGCGTCGGTTAAGATTTTCATTGCCCGAAACCTGACTTCGGGAATCGGCGTGAATGGTTCAAAAGGTTTTGATTTTGCGGTCGTCGAAAATGGAATCGAAAAGAAAACTGTCAGATCTCTGAGTTTCGTTAAAATGTCGAGATCGCGCGTCACGAGCGGCGATTTTGTGATGATTGCGACCGGAATTTGAAAATCAACGCAAACCTCCAAACATTTGCGCGTCAGTTCGTAATTTGCCTCCAAAGGCAGATACGGATCGGTCGCGAACGAAAAATCGAGATGCCTGATATTTTCGCGCGTCTTTTTGAGCTCTGCCCGCAGAAGTTGGGGCGCGTTCGGTTTGACGACGATCTTTGTTTCAAAATCGGTGCCCGCCCCGTAGCCCAAGAATTCGTGATACTGCCGCGCAAAACAGTAGGTGCAGGCGTGGATGCAGCCGCGATAGCAATTAACCGTGTAGCGATGTCCGAAATCAGATGAAAACGCTTTGGTGATAATCTTTCGGGTCGTCAATTCTTCGTAAATTTCGAGCTTCGCCGATGGCGGTTCGCCCAAGAATTCGGCGGAATATTTTAAGTAGGGATTCGGCGGATTATTAACTTGTTTCACAAATGAAACAATAGTCTATTAACGTCTTTCAAGCAAGCCTGATTTGCCCTTTACAAACGGGCGTTTCGCTCTATAATTGAAAGAGTTCAAGCGATCAAATTCAATAAGATACTATGCAATAGAGATTATTTGAAATAACTATCCACGAAGTTTCACGAAGAAAACACGAAGATTTTTCTCTTTTTTTGACATACTTATTGCCGATTGTTGGCGCAGTTTTAAACAATCGGTAACTTTTTTCTGACCTTCGTGAAATCTTTGTGTCCCTTCGTGGATAATTTCTTTCTTTCAAATAATGTCTAATGTTAAATTGAAATCCGGTCAATCTAGTCAAAAGATTTTTTATGATGTCCCTTTTTTCTAATAAAAATCGTTTAGTTAGATGGAGGGCAGATTGCAAGAAAAACTATATACGAAACAGGAGAAAAAGATTTATGTTAATTACCGATAAAATGAAAATCAAAAATATTTGTCTAAGCACGGGAATAATTATAGTTTTTGTCATTGCTCTGGTGATGGCGACAAACGCCCAAACGGACTCTGAAAAAAAAATGTCACCGGCGTCCAATACGAGTGCCAACAAAGACGATCATATTGAAGTGGTCGCTAAAATCCTTTCAATTGACGCGATCAAAGGCGACGTGACCGTTCGTCTGGAGTTCATACCCAACGGGAATTTTGTCAAGGAAGACGGCACGCTGGCGCGAACACTCAAACTCGACATCAACAGTTCAAACGGCAAGCAGGAAATAGTTTTCGAAAAAGGCAAACGGCTGACGCCAATCGAAGCCGTTCTGAATATGTATAACGGCGAAGTAACCGATTACCCGTTCGACAAGCACCAAGCCGATTTGGCTTTCTGGTTCAGCGTGAAACCTGACAAACCTGCCGAAAAACCCAAAACCACCGAAGAGAATCCGGCCGGCGAAACCAAACCGATGGCCGCCGATGCCGCCGATGATGAAGTCGAAGTTCCGATTTCTCTTGAATTTAGGCCTGCGCTCGCCGGCTACAAAATAGAAACGTCGAAATATCAAGACAGCGATGAAACATACATTGACATGGGTATGAAGATCTCGCGATCGCCGATGGTTACGTTTTTTTCCATCTTCGTGATGATTCTGATGTGGGCGGTCTCAATCGCCGTTTTGTTACTGGTTTTAAGCATCGTGGTGCGCGGACGAAAGGTTGAAATTGCAATGTTTTCCTTTATCGCGACCTTGCTTTTCGCGTTTGTCGCCGTCAGAAACAGCCAGCCGGCAGTTCCACCGATCGGAACTTCCAGCGATTACATTTCCTTCTTCTGGGCGGAAGTGATTCTAGCCTTGAGTTTACTGACAATTCTTTTTACCTGGCTGCTGAGACCGGCGGCAAAGTAGGAACTAAAAGCAAAATATGCCACGCTAAAATTATGTGAAACGCGGCATATTTTGCCGCAACAGTTACAAAGATATGCAAAACTATCGTTCATTGCACAAGAATTTTTATCGTCGGGGGCGACAGAACAACCCGCAGAAAAGGAGGTTCGCGTTGTTTTAACGTCCCTTTGCGGTCAAGTGTATTTGTGTGTGTCTTCACATAGATTTGTGAGTGACTCTCGACAAACTGCCCGAAAACCGCTCTTAACTCAGCCCACAAACAAAAGGCGCTTTTTAAAAGCAATCAAAAAAGTGGAGAAAATTATATGAAAAACTTAATTAAATTATTTCGCAGCGCAATAACAGTTGTTATTTCGTTTTCGCTGATTTTCAGTTTGTCGGCAAACAGCTTCGCCGCCAATCGAACGAGAGCATTTGTTTTCGAGGATAAGACATATCAAAATGTGCATATCACCGTCAACATTTCTGAAGATGTTCCTTTAACACAGGAAGAAATCGAGGGAATCGTGGCAAGTGAATTTGAAAAATTCGGAGTCGAGTCTGTCCCCGAGAGCAAAGGCGCAGAAACCTTAGAAGTTTCGCTGTCACTTCAGAGAAAAGACGGCGATCTTGATGACGACGGCATTTCTGATGCCAAAGATACCGATGATGACGGCAACGGGGTTGCCGATTCAAAAGAAAAAGTCACACCGCTGACTCAAGACGAGGTGAATGAGGATTCTGAGACGGAACCCGTTGACGATTCCGACGATAAGCCTGAACCGACGCCGACGCCGGTTTTCTTGCCCGTGTCATTCGCACCCGTTTCCTTCGCGCCAAGAAAAAGTGTTAAGGCGACAAAAGGACAATTTGGTAGTTTTGACTATTTTATCAAATTAATGAGTGATGCCAGTAGTTTTGCCAGTGATATTCAAAGCGGTAAGATAGCGGCAGATGCGACGGCAATCACAGCTAAGTTGAAGGAATTTGAACAACGGGCAGCGAACGGCGTCCCGGGAATGACCGCGGAAATGGCGAAACAACTGCAGCAATCTCTCGCAATGTCCATGGATAAATTTAAAGAGCAATTGGCTAAAGTAAAAGACTCGCCAATGGGGAAAGAACTTTCGACATTCGTTTCGGCAAACTCGGATAAACTTAAAGACCAATTGACAAAAGTAGTTGATGCGGGTCTCAAGAAAACCAATCAGGAAAACAATTGGGTCAGTAAATTTGAGAAACGCGGTGTCAAGATATTTGAAGGGCGCGATTATCAAGGCAAATCCGCAAATTTCGGCGTCGGCACATATAACGCCAATAACGGTCCGCTCAACGGCATCGGCAACGATACCGCTTCGTCCATTCAGGTGCCGGCAGGTTATAAAGTCAAACTTTGCTCAACCGAAGGCACAAAACGTGAGGGCGCCGGCGATTGTGAAGAATATGGCGAAGGCAATTTCAATTTGCGTTATGCAAGACAAGCCTCGTGGGTAAAAGTTTGGCTGGCAGGAAACGAAACTCAAAATGAATCCGTCGGGGTGACTGTTTTTGAAGGGCGTGATTATCAAGGCAAATCCGCCATTTTCGGCAATGGAACATTTAATGCCAATAACGGGCCGCTCAACGGAATCGCCAATGATTCGGCTTCTTCGGTCATCGTTCCAAATGGTTTTATGGTCAGAATTTGCGAACACGAAGGCAGTAACAATGCGGGCGGAGGAAATTGCGAAGAATACGGCGAGGGCAGATACAACCTGAAATACCCCAAACAAGCGTCCTGGATCAAGGTCTGGATACCGTAGAAGGCGTGCGCGTAATTCAAAACGCTTCGGAATAGTTGAGAACTTTGGTCACGAAGCTCTCAGCTATTCCGAAAACTCTGGTCAGTAGCGCATTCGTTGAGCAAATGCGCTTGCATCAGCTCAAGCGTTCCGGACGCTACTGACTTATCTATTTAACTGATGTTACGCAAAATTACCTTTAGCCGCATTTTATGCGGCTTTCCGCGCTTCGCGGCACTTAGCCGCGTCCATTTATGGCGCGGTCAATTAATTGATGATTTTCAAAAGGGCGTTTTAACGTCCTTTTCTTGCGGCTTTAGCCTTTGTAATTTGACGGCTCAAGCCTTTTTAAAGGACGTTAAAACGCCCTTTGTCATTCTATAATCGCTCAACCACGCCATAAATACATTAGTATCTACACAAGTCTAAAAGGCTTGTTTTCAGCCTCGAAGAGGCGAAATATAATAGCCCAATGCGGAGCGTTGGGTGGCGGACGGCAAATTTTCAAGCCCTGCAAGGGCGACATCCGCCGATTGCGCCCTTGCAG
>JANPDZ010000714.1:0-2102 GCA_031431735.1 Acidobacteriota bacterium
GCTATTCCTTAAAAATCAAGATTTGGCGAATTAAATTCGGTAATTTTCAGTATAACAAAAATGATAAATCAGTATAGCGATGGAGCACGAGCGCATTCATCATCCGAAAAATTTTTATGCCATCGAAAAGCTTGCAATTCCTCGTGACAATGATTTTATTGCATTCTGAGCAGAACTTTCATGACACCTTTTTCGGCGGCGCGATTCATCGCTTCAACACCTTCGGCAAGCGGAAACTCTTCCGAGATCAAATCTTCAAGATTGACCAAACCTTTTTCAAGAAGTTCGAGTGCGGGCGCGAATTTTCCGCAGCGCGAACCGACGATCGTGATCTCATCAACGACGACGCGCCACATTTCAAGATTTGTTTTCCCTTGAAAAGTTGACTTCAAAACCAACTTCCCGCGCGGTTTCAGCAAATCCAAAGCGGTCGCAAATCCCGATTCGGAACCGCTGGCTTCGACGACGACATCAAAGACGCGGTTTAATTTTGGGACTGCGTCTTGCAATAAAATTCCTTCGATATTACGCTTTGCGGCAATCGAAAGTTTTTCTTTGTGTTTGCCGACGAGCGAAACATTCGCGCTTTTTAATGAAAGAGCGAAAGCGCATAAAATTCCGAGTTTACCGTCGCCAATGACCGCAACGCGTGTGTTTTCAGAGATTTCAACTTGCTCCGTGATGCCGAGAGCAGCCGCCAACGGTTCGACAAAAACGGCTTGATCGTCCGCGACATTGGCGGGAACTTCCAAAAGATTGCGCGTCGGCAGAGTTAAAAATTCGGCGTGTGCGCCGTCGCGTCCGTGAATTCCCAAGACCGTTCTTGCAAAACAATGCCGCGAATCGCCCGCCAAACAGCGTTCGCACGCGCCGCAACCCGCGTTGATCTCGCCGACAACTCTTTTTCCAATCCATTCCGGCGCACCGCCAGATTCTTCGACGATACCAACAAATTCGTGTCCGATAGTTCCCGAAAATCCGGCATAACCGCGCACGATTTCGAGGTCGGTATTGCAGATTCCCGTCTTCGTAACGCGGATCAGGGCTTCCCTTTCGGCGTTCGGCTTGGCGATTTCGGCAAGTTCGAGCGTGTTATTGATAAATCTGAGTGCTTTCATACGGTTTAATTCAGGTTTATTTTAGATCATCCGTCAAGATTAAATAAATTCCGATAGATTCTTAATTCAAAATAAGTCAGAACCCTGAGCGGTCGCGACGGGTTTGTTCGAGTGAATCAAAAGCAAGTCGCGACCGCTTCTTGTTCTGACTTGTTGCATCCGGCTAATGCACATTTATCAAGTGTAATCCGTATAAGATTAACAGCTATTGTAAAGAGTTTCATTATTCCTGTAAGTCTAAAACATACGCGGCATCACAACGCGGCGTGTGTTTTTCGTCGGTTGGCGCAAATCCGAACTTTTCGTAAAGCCCAACGGCTTCGCGCAAAACGGTTGCCGTTTCGAGATAGATTTTCCGAAACCTCAGCTCACGCGCCTTTTCAATCATTCTTTCAAGCGTTTTTTTGCCGAACCCGCGACCGCGAAGTTCGGGCGCAAAATACATCTTGCGAAGTTCGACCGTTTCCGCAGTCATTGGATAAAGACCGCACGTGCCGAGCAGTTCGCCTTCTTCGTTTTCAAGCAGTTCAAAAATTCCGCCGCGTGTGATGTAATGCGCTTCGATGTCGGCAATATCGCGGTCAGTTCCCTGCAAATCAGGTTCTAAACCGTATTCGCGCAAAACGCCGAAGACGAGATTTTGGACACGCTCGCAATCGGCGTTTGTCGCGGAACGAATAATGATTTCAGCGTTTTCATTCATTATTTTTAACTGATATAGCTTATTTAAGTTTTTTTACGACTGGAGCGCAAGCGTCCCCGCTTGCAATGAGCGTCGCTTCGACGCGAACAAGCCTCTGCACTCCAAATTGCTGAAAGATGAACGCCCCTACGCCGCTTCTCAGCGACGTTTGCAAGCGGGGACGCTTGATGTTATAAAGACGGTTTCTCCAAACTAGCATAAACTAGAAATTGATTTGAAAAAGTTCTTGGTTTGTTGACAGAAAGGAGGAAACCGCAATGCCATTATACATTGGAGTTGAT
>JANPDZ010000715.1:0-3685 GCA_031431735.1 Acidobacteriota bacterium
AACCATTGGCTACCGCCAAACCTTCTTCTGACTCAGAGAACAAAATTCATCTGGGGTAGTTTATTTTTCCATTGTTACTTACTGTAAATAATTCGTGCCTTTTTGTGTCGTGTAGCGACTTACTGAATTTAGAAATGTTGTCTTTTAAGCCAATACCTTCGCCAATTTTGGGCGAAATCAAAAAACAGAATCGTTGAAAACATAAGACTTGAAAAATTAACCAAAAATTTGAAAATAATTAAAAAGACTTCTGGAAAATGCAGACCCTATTTTAATTATAAATGCTATTTTTGATTTTATTATAAAGCCAATAAAATCAACATCAAGAGTTAATTTTTCAAATCTAATTTTGGCGAAGGTATTGCTTGTACTACCGCATTTTATTTGATGAGAATCAAAATTCTTTAAGGATTGCTAAGAATTGCTCGTAATGGAGGTAATCGCACGGTAATTGCCTCTGTCAGCAATTCTAATCTGGATGTTACTTTATTGACTTGCCACATTTGTTTAATTGCAGACTCTGCGAAAATTTTCTCTTTTTGGGTTGAAACTGTGCCAAATAAAGTTACATTACCTGCTTGGACGGAAACATAAACCCTTGAAAAATTAAAAAATGGGTGTGTCTCCAAATAATTTATAATTTTGTTTTTAATTAAAGTGTCTTTCATAAATCCTCTTTTGTGTCGCTATCAAAACTATTTTTGTTGTATTGGCGCACCTGATGTATTAGAACCTTTGTTTAATTTTGGAATATTGCCCGATAAAAGTGCTACGCTTACAAGACCGATAACGATGGTTAAAATTATTAGGGCAAAACTAACTTATCACCCAATTCATACCTCGTGTTTCAGGAATCTCTCCTTGAATTTCTGCAATTTTCATCTCTCGTTCAAAAGTTTCCTGATTCATAAATATTCTCCTTAAAAAATTGCATCTATCAAACACTAGGGCAAGTCTAATGCCAATTAAGCAATTGTTGCAATGACGGCAGTTAAGAGAACTACAAATTTATCTTAAAACTAAATTGTGTATTGAATTGTTACAATCTGAAGTGTTTATGAACATTATTTCTGTGGAATGGTTTTTAAACAAGGTAATTTATAAGTAGGATGGTCGGGGCGACAGAATAAAGCTATTATACACAATAGTTTGACCTTTATGGCACAGCGTTTGTGTATTAGTTGATTTGAGTAAAAGATAAGTCGGTTATGACTTATCAAAGTTTAGATAAATCAAATTAGGAGGAGAATAAAATGCTTTGGACAGTATTTGTAGTTTTATTAGTTTTGTGGGTACTAGGAATGGTGACTGCTAACACGCTCAGCGGCTTTATTCATATTTTATTGCTAATAGCAGCGGCAGTTGTCTTAATTCGTGTAATTCAAGGTCGAAAGGCTTTGAATTTATAAACAAAAGTTATTTAAGGAGAAATGAAAATGGAAATTATAAAAAACTCAAACACCGCTAGAAACCTTTCATATTTATTGATTGGCGGTGGTATTGGGGCAACTTTAGCACTTCTTTTCGCTCCTAAATCGGGGAGCGAATTAAGAGGAGACATCTCAAAAGTGACAGCAAATGGACTTGAAAAAACTCGTGAAACGGTTGATCAACTTCGTGAAAGTGCCGGTCATTATTATGAGAATGCTAAAGATAAAGCAAATAATTTTTACAGCGCAACGGCAGATAAAGTAGCTCAAGTAGCTGAAAGTGTAAAAAAATTCCCTGAACAAGCTGAAGATTTCATTGAAGATAAAGCAAAACAAATTGGATCAGCAGTTTATACAGAGAAAAAAGAATTTCAGAAAAACAAACCGAATACCGCACAACCAATTCTGTAAAATACGTTTTAAATTTAGACCGCGTTAATTCAAATTTAGCGCGGTCATTTTTTAGTATGAAAAATTTTAGTTAGTAATAAAATTAGACTTTGGACGAAATTGGAAATTGACAAAATAACTAAGACCTGTATCTACATACTTTAACTAAACATCTGTGGCAAAGTTGGTAAATTTGCGACTTTTTTTGCACTTTTGTCGCAAAAAGCGTTTTTCCAAAAAGTGCAAAAAAGCCTCTCAGTAATTTGTTTGGCTTCATGACCGCAAAAGTTAGCCCTTATTTTAGTTACAGTTAGAAATTTCACTTCAATTTGTCAAGCCTATTTTTCGTCCAAAGTCTAAAATAAAAGTTTAATAAAGTAACTCACTAAAATAAGCCTCCACCTGAACCCTCAACCGCTTGAAAACACCCTTGCTTATGCGCGGGTTTCCACCTTTTGACGCAAACTTGAACGGTTAATCCGTTATTTCAAATAATCTCTAAGCAGGGATGAATAAGTTTCGTGACATAATGCCGCAAGCCCGCACGGAGTAAGGGCGAATTACACACTTACGAGCGTAGCGTGTTTCCGCAAAGTCATTATGTCGCAAAATATATGCTGACCTGCTTATTATTCTAAAATCAGACAGAGTTTAATTTTACTCTGGTTTGGCTAAAACTTTGAGAATATCGTTGATCAACAAATCAGGTTCAAATGGTTTAGTGTGATAGCCTTGAAAACCTGAATCAAGTGCTTTTTCCTTGTCGCTGTTTGAGGCAAATGCGGTTAAGGCAATAGCCGGAATAATGCCGCCTTTCTCGACGGGTAAATTCCGCACTTTTTTGATAAGTGAATAGCCGTCTTCTTCGGGCATACTTATATCTGAGATAATGACGTTTGGAAGTTCATCAGTTGACGTTAAATAATTTAAACCTTCACGCGCCGAATTGACGGAAAAAACTTTTGCCCCTTGTTGGCTTAAATAAAAATGCAACACTTCGCGCGAATCTTCATTATCCTCGACTATTAAAATACCTACATTTTTTAATGAACCAGCCGATTTTTCATCCGAAACGAAATCTTTTGAAACATCCGAATTTTGGTTTGTGTAAATTGGCAGACTAACATCAAAAGAACATCCGCTTCCATTTTTATTGTTTTCAACTGAAACTATGCCACCGTGTTTTTCGACAATCGCTTTGACGATAGAGAGTCCCAAACCTAAACCACCTTTGCTACCCGCTCCTTCAACCTGATAATATTGTTTGAAAATGGAGGATAAAGCGTCTTCGGGAATTCCACAGCCGTTATCTGTAATGGTGAAAACCGCCTCGTTATTTTCTTCCCGCAGTTCAATCACAATTTCTCCGCCTTCAGGAGTAAATTTAATTGAATTTGTGATTAAATTCGTAAAAACTTGCTGAAGCCGTCCGGCATCACCGCTGACGGTTATTTCTGGAAGGAGGGTTAAAATAAAGTTGATATTTTTTTCTTCGGCAAGAGGTTTGTGGGAATGATAGATTCCGTTTAGCAATCCTTTGAGGGGTAAGGGACAGATAGAAAAATTCATTTTTCCTGAAATAATTTTGGTTGAATCAACCAAATCACTAATAAGTTTTGCCTGAAATTCAGCACTTCTTTTAATTGTTTCGAGGGCATTTTGCTGAGTTTTTTCGTCAATTTCTTTGCCAAGTAGAATCTTTGCCCATCCGAGAATTGAGTTTAAAGGCGAGCGAAGTTCGTGCGAAACCAATGCCATAAAATGATCCTTCGCGCGATTTGCCTCTTCTACTTCATCACGAGCATTTTTTTCAATAACTACAAGTTGTTGAAGCCTATCGTCCGTCATTTTTCGTTGAGTAATAT
>JANPDZ010000716.1:0-3303 GCA_031431735.1 Acidobacteriota bacterium
AGGTGACAAATTTAATAGCGTCGGGTAAAGCCGGAGGCGACACCCGACGAAATAATAAACAAATTGTTCCGACGCTGAAAGTGTCGAATTCTAAAGTTTAATAATTGCTCACTTTCAGCGAGCGAACAGTTTTTGCCGATAGCGTCGGGTGTCATTACGCTTCGCTGCATTTTACCCGACGCTATTAAATTTATCGCTTTCAGCGAATAGGAAGGAATTTTTATTTATTTAGCCTGAAAATCTTGACCCGGACAATTTGAAAATCGAAAGAAAAGGAAAGCCCGATGACGTTATTGGCGTAAAATTAAAGATTTACAAAGGCGATATTATTTTCGGCAAACGCCGCGCATATCAAAGAAAGGTCGCGGTTTCAGATTTTGAAGGAATTTGTTCGGCTCACTCGATGGTTTTACGGGCAAACGAAAAGACGATTGAAAAAGACTTGCTTCCGTTTTTTATGCAATCCGATGTTTTTATGAATCGCGCCGTCCAAATTTCCGAAGGTTCATTATCGCCAACAATAAAATGGAAAGTTCTGGCAAATCAGGAATTTGTTATTCCTAAACGAGAAAAACAAAAACAGATTGCCGAAACATTTATTCATTTCGATAAAGTTATTGAAGAAATCAGACAGCAAAAACAAACCTTAAAAAACCTGAAATTAAAACTATTGTATGAAATTCTAGGATGAACATTCAAAACACATTGACGGTTTTGGAATTGAATAACTATACTGCTGTGTAGTATGGTTATAAATGCGATGAATGATGCCGAAACATTTTACGCTTTTACCGAAACCGATGTTTTTATGCGTCGGATTGAAAAACTCGCTTCGACCGAAACGCTCTTTGCAATTCAAAGCGATCTTTTGCAGAATCCGCGCCGAGGCGCAGTAATCAAAGGCGCGGGCGGCGCGAGAAAAGCCCGCGTTGCCGGACGCGGCAAAGGTAAAAGCGGCGGTTTTCGCTATGTTTATCTTTATACGGTTTTCACTTAAAAACTATGCAATAAGTCAGAACCCTGAGCGGTAGCGACGGGTTGAATATCAATAACATTTAACAGGTCGCGACCGCTCGCTGTTCTGACTTATTGCAGACAGCTAATGCACATTTGATTATTGAAAAGCGTATTACTTGGAACTTAACGAACGTATTTAACCTGAGTTCGAGATAAAATTGGAGCGCGGGCTGCCAGCCTGCAACGCCGCTTGAAAAGCGGTGTAAAAGATTTTAAGTATTGGCAAGTTTGAATAAATTCAGAAGCTATTAGCGTTTTTCAAACGCTGGCAGGCTGGCAGTCTGCGCTCCATAAAATGCGGCGCTATTGAAGCAAATATTATGAAAGAAGAACTTTTCAGCGAACTACTCGAATCGGCAAATCAGGCTTTGGAACACGCGCGCGGAAGACGCGAATTGAGAACTACACTATTGCCCAAACCGCCCGCCGCTTTGAGCAAAGAAGAAATTGCCGCCGTTCGGACAAATCTTAACTGGTCGCAAAGCGTTTTTGCCGCCGCACTCAACGTCAGCGTCAAAACCGTTCAAGCGTGGGAACAAGGCAACCGGAAGCCTTCGGACGCGGCATTGAAACTGTTGGCTATTGTTAGAAAGAACCCGCAAATATTACTGGAAACGGTGTAAATCCAACTTTTAATTGTGGCGAATACGCCGTAATTAAAATTAATATCGGAAAGTCCCGAATTTCTCGCGGCTTTGGCTTCAAAAATTAAAAAGGTTAAATAAATTATGCAAAATGCCATAGAAATTTACGGAAAACAAGTAAGGCAAATGCCACCCGTCGAGCGTTTGCGTCTGGCGACTTTGATACTGGAAGACTTGACCGCCGAACAAACGGCAAGCGTCGAAAAACCGAAACAATTTTCAGCTTTACAGATATTGGAACAGCATACCGCTGCGCCCGCCAAACCGTTTCGCGTTCGCGCTCGCTCGCTCGGCTTGCGTCCGGGCTTAAATCTCGACAATACCGCCGAACTGCTTGAAATCGTTGAGGGCAAAGAAAATGGAAAATAACGAAAAAACAATTCAATATTTGGAAGAACACATTCCCGAACTCGCAGATGCCGCCACCAAACAAGCCTATTGGCAAACTTTGGCGTTAGGAAACAGCGTTTTAGTTGCGGAAAATGGCGAACTGGTAGAAGTTTTTCCCGACGGAACAAAGCAAACCATCAAGAAAATTGAACCTTTTGTAGAAGTGCAAAAAGGAACTATCAAAATTAAATGAATCTTTTAAGTTCAACTCCGCGACTTAGAATTTTCGCCGGACCGAACGGTTCCGGCAAAAGCACAATTAAGTCTGTCATCCAAAAAGAATTATTGGGCGTTTATATCAATCCCGATGAAATAGAAGCGGAAATTAAACAATTTGATTTTCTTGATTTTGCAAAATTTGATATTGAAACCAATGAAGCAGAAACGATTGATTTTTTCAGAAATTCAACTCTTTTGGAAAAAGCCGATTTATTGCTTGAAGTAGAAGAGCTAAGGTTCAACGAAAACAAACTGGATTTTTTCGCAGTTGAAGTAAATGCTTATTTCGCTTCGGTTGCCGCCGATTTTATTCGGCAAAAATTACTGCTTGCAAGCAAATCTTTTACATTTGAAACCGTAATGTCTTCGCCGGATAAGATAGAATTTTTGCAAAAAGCACAACAGCGCGGATACCGCACATATCTTTATTTTGTTGCCACCGAAGACCCGCATATCAATATCTCGCGGGTTAAAAATCGCGTCAGAAACGGCGGACACGATGTTCCGACCGACAAAATAACAACTCGTTATTTTCGTTCTTTAGAGTTGCTTTGGGAAGCCGTAAAATACACCAATCGTGCTTATATTTTTGATAATTCAAGAAGTGAATTACTGTGGCTTGCCGAGATTACTGATGCCAAAAATCTCGAAATTAAGTTTAATGCCGTTCCTTCGTGGTTCAAAAAATATATGCTGGATAAGATAAATTAAACCAAATGTCTTTCACCGAACTTAACAGCGTCGAGAATTTTATTATTGAACGTCTGGCGGGCGTTAATCTCAACCAAGTCAAATCCGACGCTACCGCCCGCGTTGCAGATTCGGCAATGTGGCGTTATGTGCCAAGCGATTTATTATCGCGTGAAATCACAGACGTTTTGCTTGAAAAGGAATTGAAATCGGCTTTGTGTCGTTTGAATCCAGATATTGAAGCAAATCCGAGTTTCGCCGATGAAGTCATTCATAAACTTCGCGCTATTTTAATCACGGTTAGCAATGTCGGACTTGTGAGGGCAAACGAAGAATTTGCCAA
>JANPDZ010000717.1:0-2582 GCA_031431735.1 Acidobacteriota bacterium
CGCCGCCGCCGCCGATTAGAAAAAGTAAAAGCAAAATTCCGCCGATTTTGAAAACTTTCGATTTTTTTTTCGGTTCGGTGTTTGCTTTGGGCACTTCAAATTTCGGCGGATTATTAAATTCGACTTTTTGCGGAATTTCGACTTTAACGGAATTCTGTGGTTGATTTGAAGGCGGAACTATCGGCACTACGAACTGTGTTCGCGGCAAAGGTTCGTTTCGGTCGGTGTTTGGCGCAGAATAATGCTGAGTCGGCGGCACCGACGGAATATAAACCGTCGGCGGCACTTCCGCTTGAGTCGGCAACGCTTCGTTTCGGTTTGTGTTCGCCGGAGAATAAAGTTCAGTCGGCAAGGGCGGCATTATCTGTGTCGCCATTTCGTCGCGTCTTTTTACGACCGTTGCCACTTCATCGGAGTAGTCATCAGCCATTTGGGGAATCATCGTTCCGCATTCGGTGCAGTACGTAAATTTCCCTTTATTTGGAGCGTTACATTTCGGACAATTCATAATTAAATCCTCTGTTCAGAGTTACGCATTTAGTGCGTGAAGAAACCGCGAGCGAAGCGAATGCGGTTTCCGACCATCGGCGAACTTGAATTTTACTCGAAGCAAAAACCGCTTGCGCTTCGCTCGCGGTTTCACGGCTAAAGCCGTTACTCTGAACATTATTCTCAAAGTTGGTCTGCTATCGTCTTGTCTTTTTTAGGCGTGGGATTTTTCTCCCAAGGCTCACGCTGATCACCGGAATAAGTATCTGGATTGGTCAGATGTGCGGCCGTCTTGCAGCCCGATGTCAAGATTAAGAAGGTTAGAACCAACGTCAAACTTAGATTTTTTAATGTCATTTTTTTACTTTTCAAAATATTCTGAGCCACGCTAAAAGGTCAGCATCAATCGCCGATTGGCGAGGCTCAGAACAAAATCGAACATTTTTAGTTTATCTGCGATTCAAAAACAAATCGGACTCGACCGGATCAACAAAATCAATCTGCAATATTTTCTCATCGTTCAAGATTTTGTAAGTTCCTGCCTTCTGACCGCTGGGCAATGTGATCATTACGTTTTCTTTGGAAGTAATCACATATTGTGCTAAAAAGTTTTGCGGCGCGCCGGTGCTGTCATAAAACTTCATCGCTCCGCCGTATCCTCTATCGTTTTTTTGCGCCCGATCAAACTCGACGTAAGTATCAGGCGCCAGCCCCATTTTTGTCGCCGCAGCGGAATCGAGATTCCATTGATGGCCAGAGATAATGCGGGCGGCTTTTTCCATTTCCGCATTGCTCGTGCCTTTTCTCAAAACCAGCGGCTTATCGCCTTGGAGCGAAATCGTTTTGCCTTCATCCGTAATTTTATAGTCGTAAGTTTTTGAAGTGCCGGAACTGACAGGTAAATATTCCAAAGTTATTGTCTTTTCCGTGACAGTATAATTAGCTATGTCATTGTTATTGCCGACATCAGTAACTTTTCCGGTGTAACCGTTATCTTTTTTGATTCCATCACCGAATTTCCAACGGACAAAACCGCCCGAAGAAGCTCGCGGGTCATTCGTTTCCCATTCGCCGACAAACGCTGCCGACGGATTGCTCGGAGTCGCCGTCGGTTTTTCTTCCGTCATTGTCGGCGTGCCTCTGTTCACTACTGGCTGATTATTACTGGAACTGCTTTTGCAGCCCGAAAAAACAGCCAAAAACGTAACAACCAATAATAAATTTAATACTCTGCGCATATTTACAATATTTTTTGTGTTCATTAGTTTTACCTTTTTAATTTTTGCCTTCACGCTTGCCGCTACTCCGTCTGAGCCATTTGAATCAAACCATTGTTGTTAAGCGTTATGTCAATTTCTTTGGAAGACGCATCATTTATTTGAATTCCATTTGATATTTTGCCGTCAGTGCTTCCTTTTATGCCTGCGGCGACGGTTGTCATAACGGTTGTCCAGATTTTCCCCGCGCCGTTCGGCTCAAGCGTTCCGAGAACACTGTTGACACCGCCAACCAATTCGTAAATCAAAACAGTTTCATCGGTTTGGTTGAAGAAATTAACCGCAACAATGTCTTGATTTTTGTCGAGAGCCTTGATTGAAGATATTTTGTCGTTTCCGATATACGAATTCACCAAATTGCCCGCGTCCCCCAAAACCGACTGACATTTGCCTTGGTAGTCGTTGTGTTCGCAAACCAACGCCCGCACTTTACTGCCGACTTTAATTGAGGAAATCGAGTCGTTCGGAATACCTAATTTGTCCATACTCGGATACTGAGAACCGATGTTACTTATCTTTACGCAGTTTCCCGCGAAATTAGCGTCCGCATAGACAAAAATTTCGGTCTCCGTCGGATTTTCCGAACAATTTCCGCCGGACGTTTCTTCGCTCGTCCGATTTTCCTTTGTTGTCTGATTGCTGTTTGTTGTCGTGTTCGAGTTTTGCTTGACAACCGGCGCGTTTTTTTCTTCCGTCAATTTATCCGAATCGGGATCAACCGTAATCTTCGCCGATTCGTCGGATAGATTAGGTTTTTCCCGCTTGACGGCTTTTAAATTCTTATCCTCGCCGGGTTCAAGACTCTCGGACAAAGCG
>JANPDZ010000718.1:0-5260 GCA_031431735.1 Acidobacteriota bacterium
TGGAAAAACAGTCAAGCAAAAGGAAAAACTCGCTCAAAATCTTGGGTGAGTTAGGATGGATTTCGTCCAAAGTCTAATCAGATAAGAGAATTGTCGCAAATCCAGCATCAATCCAAACTAACCAGCGTCAAGCTCGAAGTCGGGCTGATTCCGTTGAGCGCGTTTTTGAGCATCGGGACAATTCCCTCGGCTTCCATATAATCTCTGCCAAGCAGTCGGCGAAAACGTTTGTCTTTGTTTTCGCCCGTCAATTCTTTTAACATTCCTTTGAAAAATGCCGTCACGAGTTCGGGCGCAAACTGTTTGCCCGCGTTACGTTGCAGATCTTCGACGATCTCGTTTGCCGGACGGCGGCTTTTGTAGGGGCGATCGGTCGTCATCGCGTCGAACGAATCGGCTAAATTTACTATTTTAGCGATATACGGAATTTCTTTGTCGAAAAGCCCGTCGGGATAACCGCGTCCGTCCAAGCGTTCGTGATGATATTTGGCGGCGAGCGGAACGTCGGTGTATGGATGATGGATCGGCAACAGGATTTCGTAGCCGACCGCCGGATGTTTGTTGAGTTCGGCGGATTCTTTGGCGTTGATGCGATACGGTGCGTTGATGATGTTGCGCTCAACGGTTAATTTCCCGACATCGTGCAGATAGCCCGCGACCGCGACGCCTTCGATTTCGTTTTCGTCGTAGCCGAGTTCCTGCGCGATGATCTCGGAATATTTACCAACGCGGACGGAATGACCTTCGGTATATTTGTCTTTGCAGTCAATCGCCGTCGCAAACGCCTTGACCGTGTCTTTATAAGTTGTTCGCAAATCGTCGAAAAGTTTGCGGTTTTCGTCGGCGCGGCGTTCGAGTTCCGACATCAGATTGCGCTGCGCGATCCCGACGCCGATATGCCGCGACATTGCGCAGATAATATCCAGATCATACGCCGTATAAGGTTCACCGTTTGCTTTTTCGCCCAACAGGATCACGCCGACAATCTCGTCACGAATTATCAAAGGCACGAGCAGATCAATCCGTTTTTTCTCAAAACTCGAATCATAGATCTGAAAAAACGGCAAAACCTTTGCCTGCGCGACCTCGATCGGAGCCAAGCCGTTGGTCAAAAACTGCCGTTCATCTTCGTAGCAGAGCGACAGACTGAGCGGAAATTCTTCGCCTAAGCCGCGCATCACGAGCATATTGAGTTCGTGCCCGAACCGCGAATAACGCGCCACGCCGCCGCGCATGATCGCCAGACTGCCGAGCAGCAGATGCAGCGACGTACGGATCATCTCTTGAAAATTCTGCTTGTGCGCGACTTCGTAACCAATCTCCGCCAACGCGCCGAATGTATGGATTAGTTTTTGTTGATTTTCCATTTTTTGATAGTAAAGAGTAAAGAGTGGAGAGTTAAGAGTTTAAATTTTTTGCTCTCCACTCTCCACTCTCCACTCTCCACTCTCCACTCTTTACTCTCCACTCGCGACAGTTACATGATTCGTTAATCCGAGCATCTCGAAAAGCTCGACGGTTTCTTCTTTCATATCGGAAAAAACGACTTTCGCGCCGGCATCCTGCGCTGCGTCAATCACGCCGAGCAGGATAGAAACGCCGATGCTGTTGACGATTTGGGTTTCGGCAAAATTGACGACCAGCGTTTTCACGCCTGATGCGAGACGCCGTTTGCATTCGCGTTCGATCTTTTCGCCGCTTAATTTGTTCAGATAATCGCCGGCAAAAACGGTTGCCGATTCGCCGATTCTTTCGGCAGGAATGTTTATGGTTGTATTCACGATTTGGCTTGTTACCTTTTAGGAAAGATTTAGAACTTGAAACCTAAAGTAAAACTTTAAGCTACGTTTTGTCAACTATTTTTTGCGCCGATTGAAAAAATGTAAATCTCCGATCAGCCTTTTTTGAAGTTTATCGCTTCCCTATTTCGACTGTAAAAGCTGATATAGCAATCTTTTATACCGATTCAATTTGAGATAAAGACAAATATCCATTATCAAATATCAATTTTTAATTATTTTGTGAGTTTTATTTTCAAACACGAAGAACCAACGAAATAATTGATATTTGATAATGGATATTTGATAATTTTCTTCCCTCACGTCAAACCTATCTTGACTTGGTATCAGTAGTTTTGGAGTTGGGATTTTCAACTTGCGCGATTTGCAAAGCGTCAATTTTCGCCGATCGAAATAAATCCCGACCAATAAAACGGATGACGGCGATTTGGCTTTTTCAATTGATTTCGCATCGCCGTCTGCAAAGATTTGGCAACCGGATCATTCGGCGAAACTCGCATCTGACGATGAAATTCAACCATCAATTCCGCCGTCCCGAGTGAATCAACTTGCCATTGACTTGCGACCACACGCCGGACATTGGCAACCGCAAAAACCCACGACAAACCGATCAAACCTTCGCCCGTGTTGGTGCGCCCTTGTCCCGTTTCACAAGCCGATAGCACTACTAAATCGGCATTCAGACGCAAATTCATCACTTCCCAGGCTTCGAGCAAACCGTCTTCTTTTGTTTTATTGGAATCCGTCGCCAAAAACAAATGCGAATAGAGCGGCTTGATGGAATTTGCCAAACCGTGGGTTGCCAGATGCAAAATGCGATACTTTCCGGCTTCCGTTTTCCAAACATCTTCGCGAGCATCCGATTTTGTAAGTATTTTGCTCGTTTTGCCGTAAAGTTGTTGCAGTTCCAAAACCTCCGCTTCAGCATCAGGCAAATCGCCGATGCCGCCGCGATATTGAGCGCGAACCTGTGAAATGTTTTTTTCATCAAGCCGCGGATTGCCGACCGCCAACAAACTTCCCGTAATTTTCGCGCCGCTTGTTTTTATGTTCTGCAATTCTTTGAGAGCAGTCAGCGATTGGGCGAAATTCAGCACGTTATTTTCAATCAAAAACCGATTGTTGGTTGCAATCAAAGCAGCAAACGGCACATTCCAAAGCTCGCCGTCCGGCACGATTGTCAGATTTGTCTTGCCCGCGAGCTGCGCCTCAGCTTTTTTGAACAAAACGTCGTAGAGAGCGCGCGCCGTGTCTTTGTAATCAAGATTTTTTTCAACAATGCGCCCGCGAAAATCGTTTGCTAAATCAATAATTTCTTTCGGCTTTCCGTCAAGCGGATAAATCTGCAGATTCAAATTCCCAGACTTTTCTTTGGTCGCCGCAAAAAGATAAATTCTCTCTTCGCTGACGGCAAATTCGAGTAAGGCTTCATTCGGTTGACGAATCAGCGCGGCGATTTCCGCTTGTTTGATAGTTGTGGTAATGCCGCGTGAACGGCGCAGTTCCGGATAATTTGCAAACGCGGAAGTTTGCAAAAATTCATAATCGAGTCGTGTTTTTTCAAGCTCTTTGGTCACCTCAGCAAGCCGCGTTTTATCAACTTCGGTCTGATATTTCAGAACGGTTTGCAAACGATTAAGTTCGCTTAGTTTGCCGCGCAAGATTTGTTCTTTTTGATTGTCTGCGGCATTCAAAACATTTTGCCATTCGATTCGCCCGACCTGCAATATTTCATTAAGAACACGGGATTTAGCGCGTTCCGCAAATTCCAGAGCAGTTTTTGAATCTCCGCGCTTGAACGATAATTCAACCATTTTTTGATACGGTTCAACGCGGTTTTCAAAAAACGTGATCTTCGATTCCTCGCCGCCGACAACCTTTTGCCGTCCTGTTTCAACCGTTTCAATCGCGACGCGAAACGCATTTTCGGCTTCCGAAGATTGATTATTGGCGAGCAACGCTTTGCCTTCCGCCGTTCGCGCTAAATAAATAAGTTCGGGATTTTTCGATTGTTCGGCAAATTCGACGCCGCGCCGCGCCGCCTTCAATGATTTTTCCGCTTCGCCCTGCC
Organism: Acidobacteriota bacterium; assembly: GCA_031431735.1. GTDB lineage: Bacteria > Acidobacteriota > Blastocatellia > Pyrinomonadales > Pyrinomonadaceae > JAFDVJ01. The sequence goes on from JANPDZ010000718.1 coordinate 3,871, forward strand.
GCAGATAGATTTCGGCAATGCCGGTAAATGCTTTGACTCCGAGAGGCAAATCAGTTTTTTCTTTTTTAGTTAAGCTCCGCTCAGTCAAATCCGTAAAATACTGAAAGATTTTCAAGCCTTCGGCGAATTTCCCTTCTCTGAGATAGATTGCGCCGATCCCAAACGAAACAGTCTCGCCGGTTTGCTGATAATATTCGAGAGCTTTTTCATCCGTGCCGCGCTGAAAATAAATGTCGCCGAGCAAATTATAAAGCGATGAAAATAAAACAGATTGTCTTTCTCGCGGCGTATTTTTGAGCCCTTCCAAAGCCAACCGCGCAAATCTTTCGGCCTGATCAAGATTGCCCTGACTTAAGTAAAGACTGCCGATATTGAGTGCTGTCAGAAACGAACCGCCGATCGGTTTTCCGGCTTTTTTCAGAATATCTAATGATGCTTGGACGGCTTCGAGATAAATCCGCATTGCTTCGGCATTATTTCCCAAAGTTTTTTGATTGGCGGCGCGCGCATTGAGCGCATTGACGAGATTGTTCACATAATTAAACTCGTCCGTATCTTTAAAGAATTCTTCGCCATACCATTCGGCTAAGCTTAAATAATGTTCGACTTCCGCAAAATTTCCTTCGTTTCTGAAACGAAAAATGATGACGTAAAGCATTCGCTGAGTTTGAAGTTCTGTTTCCGCCCGAATCAGTTTTTTTCGTTCGTCATCTGTTTCGGCTCTGATTATTTGCGAAATCAACTCGTTTTCAGCCGTCGGAAAACCTGCAAATTTCCAACCCGCATCAGTCTTTTTCAAATAAAAGATTCGATGATTTCGACTATATTCGATTATATCTTTTCCTGTTTTAGCGTCTGTCCGTTCCCAATAAACCCTGGCTGTCGCGTTTTGACCTTCGATTTTCACCAAACGAATCGTATAGTTTTTGAGCGGAAATTGCGTGTATTCTCCTTCAAGTTCTTTTTTCCATTCTTCGCGAGAAGAGTCATTCAAATTTAACAATTGCAGAATTTGGTCAAGATTTCTCTCCCGCAGCGCGACATTTATTTTGACAACAACTTCGCGGACAGTTTGTTCGTCATCCATTTGTGCAAAAACCGGGCAAGATAAACACAGCAAGACAAAACAGACGCAGAAAAAGATGGGCATTTTCATTCTCGTTGACCTCACAGATTTTTCGGGGCAGTTTGATTTTAGGTTTTTACGCGGCAAAGTCAAGACATCGTCACCCCTGTCCGGTAATACATCAGTGATAACTCATGTTTCGCTCAAAAATAATGTCAGTTAGACAAAAGCTAAATACTAGAACTATCGTATTTGCAACACTTAAAATTTGATGTGTTTTGTTTAACAAAACTATTTTTTCAGAATAAAATCGCTCTTTTCTGA
>JANPDZ010000719.1:0-1622 GCA_031431735.1 Acidobacteriota bacterium
AGGATAAAAATCATTACAAAGGCAAGAAAATAAAGTCCGGTCATAAAATAAGCCTCGGTGAAAAGTGATTTGTCGGGCAGCACGAGCATATTTCGCGCATCGGTCGGACCGCGCACGATCAAAACCCAAAGAATCGCCACAATCATCAAATGCCCGACGGCATCGAGCATTCCAAACTCGAAAACCGCCAACACAAACACCGACATAAAACAGAGCGAAATAAGCCGACCAACCACCGAAACCGCGCCGAGCAAGATAAATGTGACGAAAAATTCGATAAAACCCGACACTTTCATAAAAACGGCCGGCGACATTCCCATCGCGATATGCGGTTTTTCTGTGAGTAAAACTTCCGTCCAATGCGCGTAGGCGAATTTTTCAACCGCCGCCCAGATCAGCGTCAATCCCGTACAGGCAAAAAGCGCGATAAAGCCCGATTTCAGAAGCGTTCGCTTGCCCGTATTGGAAACCGTCAGATAAAATCCGATACCGAGAAATATCAGATAATCGAGAACGTGGAAAAGTCCGTAATTAAGTCCGGCAGCGATGTAAAGACCGAAAATGCCGAGTCCGGCGATAAACGTCGTATGCCGCGAAATCACCGCCAAAGCCATTATAAGATGAATCCACGGAACAATCGCCGAAGCGGTTTTCAATTCGGGCGTGAGATAAAAACTTTGCCCGAAACCCAACGCCCACCACAAAAAAAGCGCGAAGAAAAAAAATCCGGCGGCCCCGCGCATAATGTAATTGGCAGTGTTGTCAAAAAGTTTTAATTTATTATCAAATTTGGCTAAAATTCCTTCTTCGTAAATGTAGCGGTCAGCCAGAAAAAACAGATAACAAGCGGCAACCGAAACGAGAAACAATTTGACGAAGGTTCCGTCCAAAACATCGCCGATCGGCGACGGCGGTCTGGTCACATCGTATTCGGCAAACCATTTGACGTGCGCGTTTGCCGAAACCGTGCAAACTGTCAATAAAAAGATTGAGGTTAATGACCGGAACGCTTTTCGATTATGGTTTTGGAAAATCATAAATTTTTAGCTTGTTTAGTTCTGAGCCACGCCTTGCGGCGGCTTTTCCTTGATATTTCAGTTGACCGGCATTCAGCATTTTGCGGCATGAAGCCGAGACTCAGTAGTTCCAAATTTGGAAAGACGAATTACTTTCGACCGTAAAAAGCGGTCATTGAAAACAATTGAAACAGAAAAAACTCGCCAATTATCGGAAGCAAAATCGAAAATTCGGCAAAAGTCCATGATTTGGATTGATTAATAATCCGAAATCCGAAATCCGAAATCCGAAATTTGGATCTACTGAGACTCCAATATGTTTAACTTTTCCCTTTCTTCGTATTATGAATCCAATCAGTCGCAAGCGGCGATTTTATTTTGACCTTGATGCCCAAATAATCGCGGAAAACGCCTTGCAGATTGCCGACTTGTTCTTCTTCGCCGCGCCGCATATATTCGGGACGACCGCTGTGAAGCGTCGGCGTGATGATGAAAAACACACGCGGAACGGGATTGGTCGCAAAATCTTTTGAATTTTTCTGCGGGTCGCGCATATCCGTCAGATAATTGCCTTCGTCAAAATTGCGGACGTGGCACTGCATACAG
>JANPDZ010000720.1:0-11157 GCA_031431735.1 Acidobacteriota bacterium
TTCTATGGTTTTTGGTGGAAAAATTAGGAGATTTAAGCCTTAATTTGGTGGTTTCAGTCTCAATTTATCGTGTAATTGCCGGCTTAAAAATGTTACTTGTTGCAATACATAGACTTTGATTTATGCGACACGCTCTAATTAAAGTTTGCGTGACCTGATTTGCGCGGATTTGTCCGAGACTGCTGACCAGTCCGCCCTCGACACCGGCGACCGATGAAACGCGGCGGGCGTCAGTCGAAAGATTTGAAGCCTCCAGGCTCTTTTTCGCACTCGTCTGTTCGGCATTATAAATTCCTTGAATCTGCGTATTTTCCGCCTGTCTCTGAAGCGCCGCTCCGGCGACTAAACCGTAAGTTTCGAGTGCCGTCCCGACGGATGATAACATCCATCCCATCGAGATCTGCGAGTTATATGCAATCGAGCAAGACCATCGTGATAATGAGACGGATGATAACATCCATCCCATCGAGATCTGCGAGACGCCTTCAAAAACTTGCCCGCGAAGGACGCGGTAACTGAGCCAGGGCACCAGGATATAACAAAGGCTGGAAACAAAAAACAAAAGCGTCACGATCAGCGCGCTGGTTGCGGGATCATATGCTCCGCTCTTAATGACCTGCGCCGTCTGCGGGTCAAGCGTGAAAACCGTTTCGCCATTGTAGATCGAAAGCCCGATCAGACCGATTCCATATGCAACGTAGAGCGTGACCTCCTTAACGATCGGAAAAGCGAGCGAGAACGTCGCTACGCCCCAGCAAAAGGGATAAAAGATCTGACCCGCAAACTTTTCATCGAAACCGAACGCGGACAGAACGGGAGCGGCAAGTTTTAAGCCGATCAGGATAAACAAACCGGCGAGTCCCAGAAATAAACCGCCGAATTTGATGATGTTTTGCGAAATGACCATTAACGTGAAAAGTCTGGTCATATCCCAGCCCAAAATGTTCATTTCGGATGTGACATCCTTAACACTCGATTCCTTATCGAAAATTATTCCGATGAGTCCCGGTTCACCATTCGGCAGCCGCTCGGCAAGCAGGGCATTCGGGTCTTCAACGGCGAAATTGGTTTTGACATACTGCTTCATTTTCTCGTCGAACTCTCTGACAAGCAGAACGTTAAAACTCTTGATCGGGCGGGCGATGAATTTTCCGGTCACGGTCAGCGCATCAATGATGAATGGACTGGCACCGATGATGACCATAAAGATCACGGTTCTGATCCCCCAACGGACAAGCTGTTCGGGATCGATCCCTTTGTTATCCGAAAACCGGCGAAGGAAACCGATGCCGATAACAAAACTGCCGATGATCCAGGCAAAGAAAATAAGCACGGGCATTGCCGGTTTGATGATCACGTCGAGCAGTGATTTGAAAAGCCATTCCTGTCCGGTTTTCATCATATTCTGGATCTGCACGCTGAAGCTCGGCGCAGTCGGCTTTGGGATGGTCGTTTGAGTTGGAGAAGGGATTGGCGTCGGACTACCGGTCGGATAAAGGGTTTCAAACTGCCGCAAAATCGTGATCGGGCTGCCGTCGAGCGGCGGCATATACGGGGAATTATTGTTGACCAGCAATAACAGATCATTGCCGGAAATGTTTTGCCCGTTGATCGTGCCGACCGTTGTTTGTCCGGCGACGCGCGGCGGCTTGATGCGGGTTCTTTGGGCAAAGATACCGGTGATCAGGAAAAGGGAAATCAACACTCCAAGAACTATCTTTGTGAACGTGCGAAAAAATTTAACCGGCTCTATCTTCATCTTTTTTTTACTCCGTTTTGTTGTTTATCTCATTACTGAGCGGTCTAAAAATTGCGTAGCATAGAAAAGAAGAAGTTGGCCCGCGAAGGCGAAAAGACGCTAAAATAAAGCGATAATGATTGAATTTAATTTTCTTTTTCGTGTCTTTCGCCTTCGCGGGCAAACTTCTTACAAACACTAATAAATTTCAACTAAGCAATAACTATGCCGCTCAGTAATGAGCTGAAGTAAAAAAATAGACGGTTTGTTTTCTTAAATGAGGGCAAACCGTCTGTTATTATATCCATTATAATTTAGTAATTTTTAAACCAACCTTTTGATGAACAAGATGCGAAAAATCCTTCTAACTTTATCCGGTATTTTAGTTTTTGCCTGTTTGATTCAAGCACAGCCGACTAACCCAACAACCGAAGCCCGCGTTGATTCATTGCTCAATCAAATGACGCTCGAAGAAAAGATTGCGCTGCTTGGCGGCGTGAATCTTTTTCAAGTTCCGGGCAATCCTAAAATCGGACTTCCGCTGATGACGACTGCCGATAGTCCTTTCGGGATTCGGTTTGCTTCGCGTTCAACAGTTTACGCGGGCGGAATCAATCTGGCGGCAACTTGGAATACGGTATTGGCTCAGGAAACGGGCATGCAAATCGGGCGCGACGCACGGGCGAGAGGCGTTCATTTTAATTTAGGACCGGGCGTAAATATCTATCGCTCACCGCTTAATGGCAGAAACTTTGAATATTTTGGCGAAGATCCTTTTCTAACTTCTAAAATGGCGGTTGGATATATAAATGGGGTGCAGAGTCAGGGCGTTTCGGCAACAATCAAACATTTTCTCGCCAACAATTCCGAGTTTGCCCGTCACACATCCGATTCAATTGTTGACGAAAGAACTTTGCGGGAAATCTATTTGCCAGCGTTTGAAGCATCCATTAAGGAAGCAAAAACAGGGGCGATAATGGATTCTTATAACTTCATTAACGGTCTGCACGCTTCTGAAAACGGTCGTTTTAATAATCAGCTTTTGCGAGATGAATGGGGCTTTACCGGATTGGTAATGTCTGATTGGGATTCGACATACGACACGCTCGGAGCCGCAAACGGCGGTTTGGATCTCGAAATGCCGTTTGCTAAGTTTCTCAATCTGGAAAAACTTAAACCACTAGTTGATTCGGGAAAAGTTAAAGAATCAACCATTGATGAAAAAATTCGGCGAAGGTTGCGGCTGGCAATCAGAATGGGCTGGCTTGACCGTTCGCAAAAGGATTCTTCAATTCCAATGTTAAACCAACAAGGTGCAGCCGTCTCTTTGCAAGCGGCACGCGAAGGGATGGTTTTGCTGAAAAACGAAGGCTCGATTCTGCCGTTCGACAAAACGAAAGTTAAAAACATCGCCGTCATTGGTCCAAACGCATATCCCACCGCGAAAATCGGTGGCGGAAGTGCGACTATTATTCCGTATCGCTCAATTAGTTTTTTGGAAGGCATCAGCAATGAAGCCGGAAAAACGGGCAGTGTAACTTCTTCCGACGGCATCACCAGTCTGACCAAAGCTGTTGGAAACACTAACTTTACGACTGAACCGAACGGAAAAACGGCGGGAATTAAATTTGAGCAATTTGATAATCCGAATTTGGCAGGAACGCCGAAAAAAGTCAGCCCGGAAAAAAATATTAAATTCGGCTCGCCGCTTGATTTAACACCGCTTGCTCTGGGCGAAATTGAACTGGGCAATGTTTCGATGCCGATGGGACCCGTTTCAACTCGTTGGACAGGTTATTACACGCCGAAAACTGCTGGAAAACACGATTTATTTGTTCAGCAATCGGGCTTTACGCCGTCGGGTTTCCGGCTTTATGTGGATGATAAATTGGTTGCTGACCGTTGGAAACAAACAAAAGCGGTGGTCGAACTTTACCAACTTGATTTAACCGCCGGTTCTCACAAAGTCGTTTTGGAATACAACGGAATTGTTACTATTTTTGAGCCGATGATCAGACTCGGCATCGTTCCGCAAGGAAGCTGGGTGAATAATGAAGCGATTGAATTAGCAAAAAAAGCCGATGCTGTAGTTTTGACGGTTGGATTTGATCCTTTGACCGAAACCGAAGGTCTTGACCGCACTTTTGCTTTGCCTCCCGGACAAGAAGAGTTAATCAAAAAAATTACGGCGGTCAATAAAAATACGGTCGTTGTCATAACTTCCGGCGGCGGGGTAGATATGAACAATTGGGTGAACGGCACACGGGGCGTGTTGCAATCGTGGTATAGCGGACAAGAAGGCGGAACTGCACTTGGCGAAATTTTGTTCGGCAAAATCAATCCTTCGGGACATCTGCCCGCGACTTTTGAGCAAAAGGCGGAAGATAATCCGACTTTCAAAAATTATTACGAAACGGCGGGAACTAATAAAATCGAATACAAGGAAGGAATTTTCGTTGGCTATCGCGGTTATGAAAAAAATGGCGTTAAACCGTTGTTTCCATTCGGTTTCGGACTTTCATACACGACCTTTAAATATGAGAGATTAGCCGTCAAATCGCTTGGCGGTGATAAATACGAAGTTTCGTTTGCCATAACAAATACGGGAACACGCGAAGGATCGGCAGTTCCGCAACTTTACGTTTCCGAAAGAAATCCGAGCGTTCCACGTCCGCCGAAAGAATTGAAAGGTTTTTCCAAAGTCAATTTAAAAGCTGGGCAAACTCAAAAAGTTATGATTAGGTTAGATTTTCGTTCGTTCGCTTTTTATGACGTAGAAAGCAAATCTTGGAAAGCGAATAAAGGGAAATTTGATATTTTGATTGGGAGTTCGTCGGCAAGCATCGAATTGAAAAGCGAGGTAACGAGATAAAGGTGAATATGAAAAAGATAATTTTGCAACTATAGTCATTACTGCTGATCAGTTTAATTTTCAGCCAAGGAATCATTTTCGGGCAAACCAATGCTTTGAAAACGAGCTTTCAGAATCCGCCCAATTCGGCACGTCCGCGTGTCTGGTGGCATTGGATGAACGGCAATGTAACGAAGGAAGGGATTCAAAAAGACCTCGAATGGATGAAACGAGTCGGTATCGGCGGTTTTCAGAATTTTGACGCGAATCTTTTTACACCGCAAGTCGTTCAGAAAAAATTGGTTTATATGACTCCCGAATGGAAAGACGCTTTCAAATTTACCACCAATTTAGCGGATAAATTAGGTTTGGAAATGGCGATTGCCGCTTCGCCGGGTTGGAGCGAAACGGGCGGACCTTGGGTTCCGGCGAAAGACGGAATGAAAAAATACGTTTGGAGCGAAACCCGAATCAAGGGCGGACAAACTTTTAGCGGGAAGCTGCCACAACCGCCTGATGTTTCAGGTGCGTTTCAGAATGTTCCATTTGCCGAAGGGTTTGCTTTGGGTCCGGTAGAGAAAAAGCCGAATTTTTATCAGGATTCAGTCGTTATCGCCTACCGTCAGCCCAATTCGGACATTCCTTTTCGTGATTTGAATCCGAAAATTACCTCAAGCGGCGGAAACTTTGACCTTAACGGTTTGACCGATGGCGATGTTGCCAAAACCTCTGAGCTACCGCCGACAGCCGTTGGTGAAAAGGCTTGGATTCAGTTTGAATTTGATAAACTGCAAACATTTAAATCGCTTTCAATCGTCGCGGGCGACCCTGCTCCGCAGTTTTTCGCCGTCGAAAGCAACCGTTATCTGGAAGCCAGCGAAGACGGAAAGAATTTTCGCGTGATTGCACCGATTCCGACCACTCAAGTTCCGCAAAATACACTGACTTTTGCACCCGTTACAGCAAAATATTTTCGCGTGACTTTTAAAACGCTTGCCCCGCGGCCTAATCCGTTTTTTTTATTGGCAGGGATACCGATAGGCGAACTCAAACCGAAAGGAACGAATGTTGCCGAAATCGTTCTCAATTATGCTAATAAGGAGATCAAAAAAATGAAAGTCAAATCTCAAAAAGGAAAAATAAAAGAAGAAAGAGAGGCAACGATTGAAGATGCCATTTCGATTGCCGCGATTGCTCATCGTAGGATGTCGGCATCTTTCTGATTTCAAAAAATTTAGGAGTTTTCAGAAGCCATCTTAAAAATGTCCCGAAGTTCTTGATTAGAAAGATTTCCGACCCAGTTTTCACCAACTCCAACAGTTAATTCAGCCAATTCTTTTTTGTGGTGAATCATCTCATTGATGCGTTCCTCAAAGGTTTTTTGGGTGATGAGGCGATAAACCATGACATTTTTTTGCTGTCCGATGCGGTAAGCCCGATCGGTGGCTTGAGCTTCAACCGCCGGATTCCACCATAAATCGTAATGAATCACGTTTTGTGCGGCGGTCAGATTCAAACCCGTTCCGCCTGCTTTCAAAGACAAAATAAAAACTTTTGCGGTGTGGTCGGTTTGAAATTTTTCAACCATTGCATCGCGTTGTTTGCGCGGACTTCCGCCGTGCAGAAACATCGTTTCAATGCCGAATTTTTGGCTCACGAACTTTTCGAGTAAATTGCCCATTTCCCGATACTGAGTAAAAAGTAAAACTTTCTCCTGGTTTTCCAAAATGTTTTCCAATATATCCAACAACATCATCGCTTTGCCTGAAAATTCAGGATTCCGATCGCCTTTTTTGAGATATTGTGCCGGATGATTGCAAATCTGTTTGAGTGCCACAATCATCTGTAAAACCAAGCCTTGCCGCGCAAAGTTTTCTTCCGTCCCTTCGATTGTTTTGAGCGCACTCTCGACGGTTTTTTGATATAAAGCCGCTTGTTCCTTGGTCAGCGAACAATATTGGTTGTTTTCAATTTTGTCAGGTAAATCGCTGATAATTGATTTATCGGACTTCAATCTCCGCAGAAGAAACGGCGAGGTGATTTGGCGAAAACGTGAAATTGCCGCGTGATCGCGTTCGCGCTGGATAGGTTTGCCGAAATCTTCGTTAAATTTTTTCAGACTACCGAAAAATCCGCGATTAACAATTTCCATCACACTCCAATATTCCGACAGACGATTTTCGACCGGTGTTCCGCTCATCGCCATAAAGACATTTCCTTTCAGCGATTTAATGGCTTTAGTTTGGGCTGTGTCAGGATTCTTCAGGTTTTGTGATTCGTCAACGATTACCGCTTGCCATCGAATTTTTTTGAATTTTTCAATTTCACTCCGAATTATTCCGTAAGTCGTCAAAGTAATGTCAAAACTTTCAAACTGAAAATTACGACTCGTCCCGTGATAGATAAAATTTGTCAAAGTCGGGGCAAATTTTTCGATTTCCTTTTGCCAATTTGACAAAAGGCTGGTCGGCACGACGACCAACGCTTTTTCTTTCTCCAGGCGTCCTTCTTCTTTAAATTTAAGCAAGGTCGTAATGACCTGCAAAGTTTTTCCCAAACCCATATCGTCAGCAATCAAACTGCCGAAACCGAGATTGGAATTTTTGTACAGCCATTCAAATCCACGCAGTTGATAAGGACGCAAACTGGCGCGTAAATCTTTGGGTAACGGAATTTCGGGAGTGTTTTTCAACTGCTCCAAAATTATTTTGATTTCACTGGTTAATTCGATTTTTCTGCCTTGAAACTCTTCCGCTAAAGCCGTCCGCAATAAATCTGAACTTGAAATTTTTGGCGGTTTTTGTAAATTTTGGTGAAGTTTGTCGAGTTCTTCGGGTTTGAGAAAAATATATTGGTCTTTGAATTTGATAAAACCCGACAAACCTTTGACCAGTTTTCTGAACTCGGCATCGGAAACAAGTTCGTCACCGACAGCGATTCGCCATTCAAAATCAAGTAAATCATCAAGTCGCAAAAAGCCTGAACTTTCCACCGATTTTTTCTTAATTTTCAAGGAAACTTCGGGGCGGAGGAGATGTCTTAAAGATTTCGGTAAAATCAGATTGATCCCGAAAAGACGCATCAAGGGCAGAACTTCAAAGAAAATCGGAGCAAATTCGTCGGCCGCAAAAACAAGTGGTTTTTCGCCTTTGGAACGTGCTACTCCGTTGAGTTGCGGGAAAAATTCTGCCAGTAAACTCAAATCTTTGAGCACCTCAAATTTAACTTTCGCAAAGCGTTTTTCCCGAAAAAGTTTAGCCAATTCAAACGGCGGCTCAAGCGGCTTTTGTTTGTCTTCCACCAACACATCAAGCCGAAAACTGTCCGCTTGCCCCTCATCAACCCGCAAAACAGGAGCTAAATCTTTGTGCGAAAGGTAGAAACGACTCAGCCAAATATTGATTGCGGCGGGCTTTGATTGATCGCCGAATTTATCGAAAATTTCTGCTTTATCAAAAAAGAAAAGGTTGGCGATTTTGTCATTTTTGGAGTAGAATTCATAATGCAATCCGTTCATTTTGCTCACAAAATGCGTCAGAAACAGACTGCTCAAAGTCAATACTTGTGATTCTCTTTCGAGCAAATGTTTTGTTTTATTTTTGGAATTCTGAAACTTCAAAACATCGGGTGGAGTAATTTGAGAAACTTGCCCAAAGATCTTTTTGACCGACTCGTTGAGCATCGCCGGAAGCCATCGGATCTTAAATTCATTCTCTTTAATTTTGAAGATCTGCGGCACGATTGCCCCTTGTTTGAGAAGATTCAGAGAGAACAAATAAATTATCTGCAAGGCAATTATTGGAGGCGGATAGTTCAACAGATTTTTTGCTTCAATTTTGCCTAAAGCATTGATGATCCGCGAAATATTTGTATCTTCTTCGAGTATGTTTTTGCTATTTATGGTCAATTCAATTTGATCCGAATAGGCAAAATTGCTACTCGAAAATTCGGTTACACGACCTGATTCGATTTCCTCAAAATGAATTTTTATTTCCTTCGGAATATTCCGCAAGGCCTTGAGATACGATACTTTGAAATCACCTTCTTCATAAAAAAGCGGTTTTTCGGTCAACAATTGCGGTAACGTCGGTTGTAAATTTTCCAGTGTCGCAAAGTCAATCTCATCCAATAAGTTCAGATCAAATTGGTATTCGGTTTTTTCTTTTTTGACTTTTAAAAGCTCATCTAAAAAAGGAATCTGAGATTTGGCTTTTTCGCCGATGGCAACGCCCGATTTTTTCAACCTTGCAATGAGATCAAGGTCATGCAAATCGAAAACGAGAAACGGGTTTTTGTCAATTTCACGAGAAACGAGATAGATCACCGCTGCCAAATGTTTGCACGGTACAGCCCAATCGGGGCAAGAACAATCCATTCGGAAATCGCTCCATTTTTTTGGAAAAAGCAGAATTCCCTGCTGTTCGGCAACCTTGGAGACTTCCGTGTCGAGTTCCGCATTCAAAAGCCTCGACAAGATAACTGAATCTTCGGCAATCGCGGCAACTAATTTATCTTTTTGTTCAGATGAAAAAATCGGAATTTCAACCGTAACTTTGTAGAGATACGAGCCTCTGACCTTCGCGACAATGCGGTTTCCATCAATTTTTAACGATGTTACCGAGCCGTTGTTGGCATACCTTCTGCCGCGCGGTAGCCGATTGTCAAAATCAATCTGACTAAGCGAATTGAGCCACTGTTTGCCCCACCAGGTTTGTCCGTATTCGTTTCTTTTTGCCATTAGTTGTTGAAAGTTGTAAGTTTTTTTTTAACCGACAGGTCTATTCTTTTGCCAATCTTTCGTCAAAAATAAATTCTTGTGGAATGTCCAAAATAACTTTATTGAAATTAGTATGCAACGGATTCAGCAAATAGTTTTTTTCCAGAGGAATAATTGAAGTCGGAACTTCCAAAACTGCCGAAATCTCCGATTTTGCCCAATCATCCCCGATTTTTTGAATGGCAATTGGCACCGGCGAACCACTCCAATCTTTTGGCAAATGGTGAAAATCCTCAATCTGCACAATCAGATCTGAAGGGATTTTTGCCGGAACGTAGGAATATTCAAAAAGCATCGAATCATCGTCAAGATGAACCAGCATTTCCAAAGCGGCGAGTGCCAAACTTCCCGCTGTATAAATGATTCTTGTACCGCGTGAATTCCAACGCCCCCCGAAACGAAACGCTCCTTCGCCGTCAAAAGCCGTTGCTGCATATTTTGTTTTGCAAATCCGATAGACGGTAATATCCATAGAGACATTTTTTAGGTGAATACTCCGTGTTCGAGCCGACCGATTAAATTTTCAACTTCTCTCGCGCCGGTTTCGGTCGCCGCCATTTCGAGGGGCGAAAGATTACCCAACGCGCGATTCGGATTAATAAACCACTGATGGGCTTTTTCTTGATTTTTTTCAAATAATTCAACTGCTAACGAGAGCAGCCGCGAAATCGAAACCAGACGATCAGATTCGTTGGCAGTCAGTTTTTTCTCTTTTTTACGACGCGTTAAAGTCCGCGGACTAATTCCAATGGAGATCGCCAGACGATCCATCGGTAAGCCTGTTTCACGGCGAAATCGTTCAAGCGTCTGAAAAGAAAAGCCGCGCTCAATAAAGCGCACCAGTTGCAGTGAATTGGCTGCCTCGATTCCCAACAACTTGCTAAACCCTAAACTTGATTCTGATTCAAAAACTGCGGTTGTCATTGTTCTTACCTCTTTAACTGATTTCTTTGACTACAATATAAGATAGCCATCTGTCGTAATATTATACGCCAAATGGCTGAAATGTAAAGATGACTTATCAAACTTTGCGCACAATTTTTATGATCCGTTAAATTTCATTTTCCAATGTGCCGTACAATGGCTGAATTCCTTCTGCCAAAAATGGGTTTTTCCGCCCAAAACCACGAAAAGTATCAATAAGCCCTGACTTCAATCTTCACTCGTTTTTCGCTTGTCCATCTAAATACCGATAAACGCTGGCTTTCGAGAGTTTATACTCATCCATCAGATTTTTGATAAGCACTCCGGTTTTTCGTTTTTCCCGCATCTCCTCGACTTGCGCATCGGTCAGCTTTTTAGTGGCTCCGAACTTAACGCCTTTTTCCTTGGCTTTGTTGATTCCATCTATTTGTCGTTCGGCGCGGATCTCCGTTTCAAACTGATTAATTGCTCCGAGCATATTAAACAACAAACGCCCGGTCGCATCCGCCGTGTTGATATTCTGATCAATCACTTGCAGTTCGACTTCTTTTCTTTTTAGTTCATCGGCGATTTGGCAGAGATGAAGAGTTGAACGAGCGAGGCGGTCAAGACGGGTCACAACCAAAGTATCGCCTTCCCTGACGTATTCAAGACAAGCCTGCAATGCAGGACGTTGTCCGCCCGCCGCACTTTTCTTTTCCTGAAAGATTTTCCGGCAATCTTTCAACTTATCACTCATGTTTCGCTCAAAAATAATGTCAGTTAGACAAAAGCTAAATACTAGAACTATCGTATTTGCAACACTTAAAATTTGATGTGTTTTGTTTAACAAAACTATTTTTTCAGAATAAAATCGCTCTTTTCTGA
>JANPDZ010000721.1:0-5340 GCA_031431735.1 Acidobacteriota bacterium
CGTGGTGTCGTGAAAAACAACGACCGCGCCGTCTTTTGAAAGCCGAACGTCAAATTCAAGACCGTCCGCGCCGTCCGCGATCGCTTTTTGAAATGCCGCCATCGTATTTTCCGGCGCGAGTGCCGATGCTCCGCGATGCGCAATGATCAAAGGGTTTTTCATAAAAGATATGCCCACGAAACACACGAAATATGCGAAAATAAGTAAGCGGACAAAAATAAATCTACGTAACGTTTAGAGGCGGTCTGTGACCACCGTTTGTCGAATCTGACTAACATCCGGCGGTCACAGACCGCCTCTAAACGACGATGTTAGTTTTATGTAATTTTGTCCGACCACTTAAAACCAAGAATTTTAATTATTTCTTTTTTCGTGCCTTTCGTGTGTTTCGTGGGCAAAAAAATTACTTTTTCTCCAACAGAAAAATCGTTTTCGACCAACTGATCGGCTCGGTGATCGGGAATTTATGTCTGCCGACGATATTGAAATACTGTTGTGAAACTCGTCTGACGTTTTTTATCGGGTGAGTCTTGAATTTATACAAAAACTCCAAAACCGAACCGACAAACGACGGTTTGACGGGGATAAAAACGAGTTTCGCGCCGGTTTTCAAAACCCGCGACATTTCTCGTAAACCTTCATCGAGCGGCACATATTCGAGGACACCGCAGGAAAAAACCAAATCGAAAGTTTCATCGGCAAACGGCAGATTTAGAACATTTCCCTGGACAGCGACAATATTTTGGGCATCGGTCTTTTTGTCTTTTTTGAATTGTTCGCGTGACACCTTGAGCGAATTGAACGACAAATCGAGCGCAACGGTTTTTCGCGGACAAAAGCCCGCGCTGTGAAATCCGAGCGTGACGATTCCCGTGCCGCTGCCGGCATCAAGAACGACCGAATTCTCGTCAATTTTTAAATCGAGCGATTTCAAGAATTTTTCAACGGATTGCCGATAACCGTTGATTTTCAACGCCAGATTGTGAACATCGGCGATGCGGTCGTAGAAGTTTTGAGTTCTGAATTTCTTGGTTCTTTGAGCCATTTAAGCTAAATTATTTTTCTGCTAAAAGTTTTTCGATCAGTTTTTGAATCTCGGATTCTTTGCCCGCGCCGGTTTCGGCATAACGAATCACGCCTTTGCGGTCAACAATAACGATTGTCGGCAGATTCATTGCGTCATAAGTTATCTGGTTTGAAAGGTCTTTTCCGACGACAAAATCATACAGCAGATTGTTTGTTTTTTTAAATTGCTGTAAAAATTCGATTTCCGCCGCATCTGAAACGTATGCGCCTTCGGCTGTGCCGTAATACCTTGTGATGCCCAAAATTACCAGACCTTCTTTTTCAAATTTCCGGTTTAATTCGATCAGCGCCGGAAAAGCCGTGATACACGGGCCGCACCACGTTGCCCAAAAATCGAGCAGCACGACTTTTCCGCGCAAATCGCCGAGTTTTTTTGTTTCGCTCGGAAACCAACGATCAACATTCTGAAATTCCGGCGCGGTTTCGCCGAGCATCCGGTAATGTTTTTCGCGGCGTTTCAAACGGCGTAAAATATCATCTTGCCATTCTTTCGTTTTAAAATCATTGACCGCTTGCAATAATGCGTCCCGATAAAACTGCATTGCCAAGGGTTTGCGTCCGGTTTCGACCAGATACTTTATCTTTTCGTTGACGGCGGCATAATAGATGCTTGTAGATTCGACCAACGCGCCAATTTTTTGCAAATCTTCCAAAGTTTTGTCGGCTTTCTCAAGCATTCCGCCGTCGCGGTAAATTTCAAAGGTTTTCAAACCCGTATCGAGCAGATCGTTTAATCCGCGAACCCGCGAATCGGCTTTTGAAAAAAGTGTTTTTGCGGCGCGATAGGCTTCTTCGGCGTGTGCCGAGGCTTTTACGAAAACTTTTTCTTCCCGATAGCTTTTCGCCAGTTCGCTTTCCATTTCAAGGCGTTCTGCCGGATTGACGGGATCATTATTGAGATATTCGACGAGAAACTTTTCGGCTTCGTCAAAATTCTTTTTGCGCGCGGCGAGAATCGTCAGCACGTTACGCGCTGTTTGCGATCTTTCGGCGACCGGCTTTTCGATGGCGAGATACTTTCTCAAAGATTCGTTGGCGCCGTCAAAGTTTTCGGCTGTCCAGTGAATCATTCCGAGAAAATAAAAATCTTCGCCCGTCAAATTGTTTCTTTCAAGCAGAATTGCCGCATTCTTTGCCGCCAATTGTTTCTTTTCGAGCAAAACTTGCTGATGTAGCTTTTCGTTGTATGGAATTTTTTTCGTCTGAAATTCGGCAAATTTTGTTTTCGCGTAAGTATTTGCTTGATTAAAAAGCTGTTCAGCAGAAGGTTCTTGAGGCTTTTCGATTTGGTCGTCGGGATTTTGCGGATTGACGCGTCCCGATTGAGCCAACGCGGTAGCGACAGCGCAAAACAGTAATGTGAAAATTATAAAACTACGCATAAAAATCAGGACTTTGTGTCTTTGCGAAAAAATGTTACAAAAAACTAAGCAGGTGAGCAGAAGTAAACAGATATTTTCAATAGTTCTGAGTCCCGTCTTTAGACGGCTCAACCGCGAGGCGCAAGCGCGGCGGTTGCCCGGCTTGTGCGGGGACTCAGAACGAAGAGCAAAATGTCGCAAAACTTTTGCTCACCTGCTTAATAGAGCAATTTTTAAGTTTTCTGATGTTTCGTCAAATGTTTGTAGTTCCGCCTTGAGGCGGTCTTAGAGTGTCATAAACTCAAGTTTTGTAAATCATTAAATATCTGAATACTCAAACTAAAACCGCCTGAAGGCGGAACTACAAACGTTGGAAAACTTAAAAATTGCTCTACTTAAATTAAAAAATTAAACCGAAATATTCAAACTTCGCAAGCCGTTTGGCTGAAATCTGTTTGGGCGGAAGATTTTCAGATAATCCGAATCTTTGTTGTCAACGATATTTTCCGCCAAAACTTTAGCGGTCAGCGGTGCCAGCAAAATTCCGTTGCGGTAATGAGCCGTCGCGACAAAAAAGTTTTCCACCTGTGGAAAACTTCCCAAAATCGGCAAACCGTCTGCCGCCAAGGGGCGCAGTCCGGCCCATTTTTCCGCAACTTCCAAATTAACAAGACTTGGCGCAATTTCCAAAGCGTTTTCGCGCAAAAGTGCGATTTCGCCAGCCGTCGTGCTTTTATCAAAACCGACATCTTCAACGCTCGCGCCCGCCAAAATTCTGCCGTCGGCACGCGGCACGAGATAGCCGCGCCGACTGTAAATCACTTTTTGAAAAAGGCGTTTCGCGGTGTGAAAAGCAATCATTTGCCCGCGAATCGGCTTGACCTTCGGCATCGTAAAACCTTCTGCTTTGATAAGCGAAGTCCACGCGCCGCTGGCAAGAATTACTTTTTCGGCAAAAAACTTTTCGCTCACGGTTTCCGCGCCCGTAATTTTACGGTTTTCGATCAAAAGTTGTTTTATTTCGGTGTTTTCACGGATCTCGATGCCGCTCAGTTCGGCGAATTTTTGCAGAGCTTGAACGAGTTTGCGGTTTTCGACCTGCCAATCGTTCGGGAAAAACAAACTTTCCAAAACGTCGGGCGAAACAAAGGCTTCCGCTTGGCGCGTTTCCTGCGCCGAAAGATGTTCGACCTGTAAACCCGCGCTTTTTTGCCATTCAAAGCGGTGGCGAATTTCCCTTACATCTGTTTCTGTAAAAGCCAGATAAAGCGTGCCGTTTCGGTCGAGTTCAATATCAATAGCCGTTTCGTCAAAAAGTTCGTCGGCAAAGGTTAGGTAAAGTTTGTTTGATTCGTCGCAAAAATAGTAAAACTCATCAAGTTTTTCGGTTTCAGCGTGCGGCGCAAGCATTCCGGCGGCGGCGTGCGAGGCTTCTTTGCCGACCTCGCCGCGCTCAAGAATCGTAATTTTCCGCACACCTTTTTTGTAAAGCTCGCGGGCAATCGCCAAACCGATGACGCCGCCGCCGATGATTAAAACGTCTGAATTCATTAAAATAATTGCTTGTCCTTAGTTGTTTATCCTTATTTTCGTCATAAATTTAATCTAAATTTATAATGACAAAAACAAAGGACTAATAACAAAGGACGAAGAGCAGTTTAATGAAACATTTGTGAATGAAAAATATCAACCTCTTAGCAAACTTGTATCAACTTTCCGTTGTTCGTCTTCAGGCATTGAATCGAGAATGGAAATCATAACCTGACGCAATTCTCCAAATTCGGCGTTTTGGGCGTGTAAATCCGAAGCCTGTCTTAAGAGTTTTCGGGCTTCAAATCTATCATCCCAATCTATTTCATCGAAATCTTCCTGCCATCTCGAAAGTAGGAACTTGGTTTGCTCTCTCCAAGTTAATGCAAAGAAAAAGTTATCTACAGTTTCAAGCAGTTCTTTGCCTAGCTTAACGTCTTTTGTGTTGATAATTCGTTCTGCTTGCCGTTGAAAATCTATAAGTTGCCGCGTTGTTCGCGGTGTGCCGAATTCTTCATTTGCTTCTTCGGCAATTGCCAATTGTTTAAGAAGTCTTTCTTCCAAGTTGTGCCATTCATTCGCTTTGGTAATTTTTTCTATCCGGCGAAATGAAGCCCGAAGCCGATTAAGAACGCCATCTCTGACATCTTCATCAAATCCGCCTTTGTCGAGTTCTTCGGTTATTTTAGACTTTGGAGGAAAAGTGTTCTTTGAAAAGCAGAACTGAACGGTTTAGAATTTTGGTATGAAACAAATTTTTTTACCGAACAATTCAATAATGTGTGTGTTTTAATGAAATGTAAATTGGCAATGGATCAATGTTTTTTTCATTTTTATCTCCTATAGATTTATGGTTTGAAAGTCTTAATTTCTGCAGGCAATAGATTGTAATAGTGTCAGTTTCGCGTGTATTTATTTTATTGCTTGCATTTTTGCATAACCTTCAAGTCGGCTTATCAAAAACAAAACACCTTTATCATCAACAAGAAAGTTGTATAACTTTCCGGTCGGATTTATAAGAAAATAATTAGCCTTTAACGAATCTTTGCCTTGCCGAAAAACAAGACCATCTTTTGTCTGGTAAATCGCTGTGCCTTCATCATTCACGATTGCCGGAAAACTTTTTAATGCAGTAACTACTTTCGGCACTTCTTCTAAATCAATGTATGAATCAAATTTAAGAGATTGAACTTTTTCAAATGTAGGGTAAAAATCTAAGCCCAAACCTTTCTTTTCTTGTTTTGTTAATGTATCAGTAACGGTAATAGAATAAATATAAAGCGTTTGGGTTGAAGAAGTTCTCGACTTTAGATAAATTTTCGGTTTCAAGCAAAACTGTAAGTGTCCTAAACATTGAATTTAT
>JANPDZ010000722.1:0-5594 GCA_031431735.1 Acidobacteriota bacterium
TACTTCTTTAGCCTTCCGCCTAGAATCGTCAACGGAATCAAGGGAAGCAAGATTAATAAGTGATACCAAAACGGCACGTGATTCAAAACCATCGAATGGATAAAGCTCCCGAAAGCAAGCAGAAAAATTCCTAACAAAAGCGTTGATTTGAAGTTTTTTTTGGCGATCAAAGCCGCAACAAAACCCGAAATTATTGACAGGATCGCGCTTCTGATTCCGGCAATTATCAAAATTGTCGAATCCGCCCAAAAAGGCGTGTTGTTAGTCAAGGCGGCCTGCCACTCAATTTGATGCTTACCGAACCAATCAGGCGACACTGCTTCCCAAATATAATCACTGCCTATCAAAAGAATTGTCCAAACTATAAATCCGACAATCGCCCCCCAAATTATTCGTCCCATAAAGTTTCTCCTAAAGTTTCTTCAATTTACCGCCTAAGATCGCCATTGGAATCAGCAAAAGCAAAAATGGAATGTGATACCAAAGCGGAACATAATTCCAATAGATTGACTGAATAAAAATCCCGAAAAGCAAAAGCAAAATGCCGAGACCGAGCGTGGATTTTGAATTTTCTTTGGCAATCAAAGCAGTAATAAAACCCGAAATAATTGAGAAAATAACGCTTCTGATCAAAGACATAATCAAAATTGTCGAATCAACCGTATAAGGTGTTTTGTTATCTATTGCCGCTTGAAAATCTACCAGGCTTTTGCCATACCAATTTGGCGAAATCGCAGAAATAATCGCGTCGCTCCCAACCCACAGAACCGACCAAACAATAAATCCGACAATTACGCCCAAAATTATTCTTAACATAAATTTTCCTCTTAAAAATTTAATCGCAAAAAGGGCAAAAGAAATTTTCCCGAATTACCCTTGCCCTTTTTGCTTCGCCTTTTGCCCTCGGGAGAATTTTATGACGATGCGGCTGTGAGACTGAGCGACGAAGGGAAATAATTAATTGCCATATCCGTCGCTTTGTCTCTCCGTCGCATCGTCGCGCACAACTTTCATCTTGCCTTTGAAGAACCAGAAGCACTATTCGTCGCTTTGTCTCTCCGTCGCATCGTCGCACACTCTCAATCTACGCCGCTTTTTTCTTCGGCGTTTTATCTTCGACCGCATTCATTTTTTCGATTCGTGCGGTTATTCGTCTGTCCAGATCAGTGATTTGTTCTGCCGTCAGATGAAAAATATTCGACTGATTATGATAGATTTTCGCGCCCGTCACAATATCGGCTTGCTTGAAACCGTTGGCTTCCGCTTTTTTGATCAAATCTTCGATCGTCATTGTTTGCGGCGCGATCGAAATCGGCGTTTTGTCTTCGATAAATTCGGGAACGTCCGATTTTGCGGGTTTATCAAACGCGAGTTCGAGCGCCTGTTCGCCTTTCATATAATCGAGAAAATCTTTGAAACCGATGTTTCCGGTCATTTCAAAACCGACTTCAAAAGCCGGACTGTTTGATTTGATAACTTGGAAAACACGAGTGATTTCGCCGTCGCGCTCCTGCAAACTGAGTTCGATCATTACATCAACGAAATATTCGAGTCCCGAAGCGGTCATTGGAAGGACGCGTCCGATCTCGTTATCTTCTTTGGCTTCTTTGCCTTTTGCCGGAATCTGGTCAGCGATAACGACCGATTTTCCGCTTTCGATGCAGAGCCTTCTGAGGACTGACTGCAGGATCATCTGATCGGCGGCGAGTTCTTCCGCCGAAGGTTGTGCCAAATGGTCGCCGGTTTTTTCGCGGACGGCTTCGATCATTTCCGAGTGTTTCGCGCCGAAATACGCCGCCCAGCTGTCGAGCGCGAAACAGCCGTAATTTTGTTCTGTTCCCTCGCCGTTGATCGCCCATTCAATAAATTCCGGCAATTCGTCGGTTTTCTCGATCTCCAAAGCATCAAAAGTTTGCCCGACACCGCGTAAAAGCCGCGCTTTACGTTCCGTGTCGAAAATACAAAGTTTGCCAAGTCCGGCTTCCGCCATCGAACTGATAAAATGACTTTTGCCGACACCGGCGCCGCCGCGAACTGCCATTACAAGGCGTTGCTGTCGCGGAACACGGCTCAATGGATTGATTTTTGGTTTATTTACAGATTTCATAATACTTTCTCCTCTGCTTGTAGTCCCGCCTTTAGGCGGAATTTCCTTAATTCAAATTGATTCCGCCTAAAGGCGGGACTACGAACTTTTTCTTTCTCCTTTTTGCTTAAATCTTAATGTTTTTGTTTATTTGCCTTAGCCTAAATGCCTACCGTCAAAGGCATTTTGTTTCAATGATGAAACAAAACTAGCACAAGTTGCATAATGTTTCAAGTGTGAAACAAGATATTTTGAAAAAAATTTTGTTTTTTTTAAGGTTTGGCGCATTTTTGAGAAAAATCTTGAGGTTTACTCGTTGAAACAAATAATTTTTGCATTAACTTTGGTTTTAGTTTTTAGCCTTTCGATTTTTGCTAGAAACGAAAAATTTGGATTTTTGCCGAAGGCGCGGAATTTTCCAAATGTGGTAATTGTGAAGTAATAAATGGCAAAGATTTTTGTTTATTGGAAGTATTTCAAACCGAAGCAAATTTCAGATAATTAAAATACAAAACGATTCGGAATAAGTGAAAAGTGGTAGGGGAAAAGTCTGCCGCAAAGCAATCTATCACTTATCACCTATCACTTTTCACTTATTCCGAAGTTGTCCGGCTATTATCTGAAATTTGCTCTAATTTCGCTGCGTATTTTTCCCGATTGCGAAAACTTTTATCAGCGCGAGTCCGGCAAGAAAACCGCCGATGTGCGCGGCGTAGGCGACTCCGCCTGTTCCTGCCGGAGTCATAAATCCTAAAAGAAGTTGGTAGCCGATCCAGATGCCAAGCGCGACGTAAGCCGGCACGACTGTCAGAAAATTGAACAGAATGACGCGCACTCGATTGGTCGGAAAAAGAAGCAGATAACCGCCCATCACGCCCGAGATCGCGCCCGACGCTCCCAACATCGGAATGATCGAATCGGGTCCGAGAATCATTTGCCCGAACGCGGCGGCAAATCCGCAGATCAAATAAAATATTGCGTAGCGAATATGTCCGATCAGGTTTTCGATATTATCGCCAAAGATAAAGAGAAACAACATATTGCCGAAAATATGCGAGATGCCGCCGTGCATAAACATCGAGCTAAGGAAATTGAAATAGACGGACAAAGGCGTCGAGTAATGCGGAATTTGTCCGGTATTTACAAGTGCGTTCGGTAAATCAATCCCGTGCGTGATCTCATACGGGACAAGCGAAAAAGCGTAGGTGAACGCATCGTTCCCGCCCAAGCCTTGCAGAAAAACGAAAACCAGAATGTTAATTGCGATAAACGCGTAATTAACATACGGCGTGATTACACGGTCGGAATTGTCGTCGCTAAGCGGAAACATTTTCTATTCTCCAATAATTTTTTCGACTTCGATTTCCAAATCGGGAATCGCTTCGGATTTGACCGTTTCACCTCGATTATAGATTTTAACCAATTGATAAAGCCCGAATGTCGGTTTGGTATGAACTTCGACAATCTCGCTCGGCAAATTGACAATCCAAACCTCCGCAATTTCGGCTTCGGCGTAAAGCGGAAGTTTGACATCGCGGTCGTATTTCAAAGTTGAGTCGGAAACTTCGACAACAAAAAGGACTTCCGCCGGTCGCGGATGGCGTTTGCCGTCATATTTTGTCAAATCGGCTAAAACAAAATCAGGCTCGGGCTCGTTGTAATCCGTGACACGAAGCGGATTTTGAACCCGAACCAAAACATCATCCGAAACATTTTTGACAAAAAACCTGGTCAAATAATCAACAACTGACGCGTGTTTATCTCCGATTGTCATTTTTTGTATCAATTCTCCTTCGATGATTTCCGCTTTTTCATAGTCTTTCAGCATTCCGAGTTCAATCATCTTGTAATATTCGTCAACGCTGAAGCGAAGCCGTCTTGGTTGTGGTTGAAAATTCATCATAGTTTTCACCTCAGAAATACATTCTACGCCGATTTTTGGCCGATTCCAACATCTTTCGGCGTTTGCAAAAGTTCAAAACCTTCGCTGCGGGCAACGTAGGTCGCGGCTGTAATATCGCCGACGACGTTCAAAGTCGTGCGGCACATATCCAAAATTCGATCAACGCCTAAGATTATCGCGATCAATGCCGGATCAATACCGATCATTGCCAGAAGTCCGATGATAAACGGAATCGAACCCGAAGGAACGCCCGCCGTTCCGATGCCGCCCAAAATTGCCAGATAAACGACCATCAATTGCTGTCCGAGCGATAGATCGAAACCCGCGAGCTGTGCCAGAAACAAAACCGTCACGCCTTCATAAAGTGCCGTACCGTTTTGATTTGCGGTCGCGCCGACCGTCAGAACAAAACTGTTGATTTCCTTCGGAACACCTAAGTTTTCTTCCGAAACGCGAAGCGCGGTCGGCAAAGTCGCGTTTGACGAGCTCGTCGAAAATGCCGTCACAATGACGGTTTCAATCCGTTTGAAAAATTCGAGCGGATTGATTTTTGACAGAAAATAAACCGATAGCGAATAAACACCGAAAAAATGAAGTCCCAAACCAAGTAAAACCGTCGCCACAAACCACGCCAGCGATTGCAAAAGGTCAAGACCGAATTGGGCGATATTGTTGAAGATCAAACACGCCACGGCATATGGCGCGAATTTCATAATGATGTCAATGATCTTTGAGGTGACGGCGAAAACTGATTCCATTAAACCGACAAAAGGCGCGGAAACGGGCGCGGGAAGTAGCGTGATCGCGATTCCGGCAATCAGCGCGAAAAACATTATGTGAAGCATATTCGGACTCGCGCCCGAAATCGAATTAAAGACATTGGTCGGTACGATAGTTTTGACGACCGACATCAAAGCCGTATCTTCACCCGCGACGGCTTTTTTGACATCGGACGAAAATCTTTTGGTTTCACCCGAAAAATCTCCGGCGACTTCCGCCAGCAAATCCGTTCTGGCGGATATTTTATCGGCTTCTTTGGTGAATTTGTCGGATTCCGCAAGAAATGCTTTGGACGTTTCAAGCGATGTTTGCGCTTTTGCCGAAAAGTCTTTGGCTGTTTGTGCAAATACTTTGGCGGTTGCCGCGAATTTTTTTGCTTCGTCAGGATTTAAGGTTGTGTCATTGGCGATGCCGTCAATTTTCACAACGTATTTATCGGCCGCGACGACAAAACTTTTCGAGGCGGTGCCGACGGTGATCGCGCTTTCAACGCTCGATTTTGCGCTGCTGCTGAATTTTTCTTTGAGCTGAACCTTTGTTTCCTCGTTTATTCTTTCGCCCGGACGGATCGTGTTCGCCAAAACCAACCCGATAATGACCGAAATTGCCGAAATTACGATTGTGTAAACAAAAGATTTTAAACCGATGCGGCCGAGTTTGCGAATATCGCCGATGCCTGCGACACCGACCACCAGCGAGGAAAAAACAAGCGGCACGACAATCATCAGCAATAAACTCAAAAACAATTGTCCGATCGGGCGAGTAAAGTTTTCAATCAGCGTCACGATCTTCGGATTGTCGCCGCCAAGCGTCCAATTAACCGCC